>DASUIE010000068.1:0-3352 GCA_036273175.1 Allostellaceae bacterium | reverse complement strand
CAGCCGAGAGCGGCGAAGGCGCTTCCCCAGCTGATCCAGCGCCAGCGCGGTTCGGTCCGGCTCGGTCCGAACCGGAAGAGACAGGCGAGCCCCAGCGCGACCAGTACCAGGAGCATCGGCCATCTCGCATAATCGAGGAGTTTGCCGACAATCCCGGGCAGATAGTTGAGCGCGACCGGAAGGACCACCAGGCAGGCCAGAGCGAGGATCAGCAGCCCGATCATCGACACGGTGAAGGCCAGACTTGTCGCGTTCAGCCGGATGAACCCGCGCGTTTCCCTTTCTTCGTAAACGATGTTGAGCGCATCCAGCATCGCCTTGATGCCGCCATTCGCGCTCCACAGCGACACCAGCAAGCCGATGACGAAGCTGACCCCGAGCGCCGATCGACCCTGCGCGGAGATCCGGTTCAATTGCTCCTTGACGACGTCGACCGCCCCTCCGGGAACCACGCCGCCGAGCGATTCGAGATGCTGCGCGATGGCTCGCGGATCGGCGAAAAGCGCGTAGATCGAGACGAGCGCGGCGATCGCCGGAAATATCGCGAGCAAGGCGTAAAAGGTGACCGCCGCGGCATTGGCCAGAACGCGGTCCTCGCCGATGCCGCGATAGACGCGCAGCAGCACATCCTTCCACCCGCGGGCGGGAATGTCGGGCGGCCGATCGGCCAAGCGCCCGCGGCCGCCCGCGTCCCGATCCAGGGCCATCGCCCTTGCGCGAGCTTGGTCGTCGGATGTCATGGCGTCCTCCCTCGGGCGCGGATGAACCGCTAACCCCGGCCGTCGAGGCTTGTTCCAAGGGCCGGAAACGGAGGCTTCAGTCGATGAACATCGCCGCGGGCATTTCGAGAAAGGCCTTGACGCGCTGGATGAAGGAGGCCGCCTCCCAGCCGTCGACGATGCGGTGATCGAACGACGAGGACAGGTTCATCATTTGGGCGACGGCGACCTGACCGTCGCGGACCACGGGGCGCGCGACGATCTTGTTGACGCCGACGATCGCGACCTCTGGGCGGTTGATGATCGGCGTCGCGGCGATGCCGCCGAGCGGCCCCAGGCTCGATATCGTGATCGTCGAGCCCGACAGCTCGTCGCGCGACGCCTTGCCGGCGCGGGCGGCTTCCGCGAGGCGGGCAATCTCGGCCGCCGCCTGCCAGAGGTCTCGGGTCTCGGCGTGGCGGACCACCGGCACGACGAGCCCGCTATCGGTCTGCGTCGCGATGCCAAGATGCACCGCGCGATAGCGGCTCAGCGTGCCGGCCTCGTCGTCGAACCGGGCATTGACCTGCGGATGCGCGGCGACGGCGCGCACGACCGCGCGCATCAGGAACGGCAGCAGGGTCAGATGCGGCCGGTCGGGGCGGTCGGCATTGAGCCGCGCGCGCAGCGCCTCGACCGCGCCGACATCGACCTCCTCGACATAGGAGAAATGGGGGATGCGGCTGTGCGACTCTTCGAGATGCGCGGCGATCGCGCGGCGCAGGCCGATGACCGGAACCGTCTCGATCTCGTCCCGGCTATCCGAGGGACGGATCGGGCGAGCGTCGAGGTCCCCCTGGGTAACGCGTCCCCCCGGCCCGGTGCCGGTCACGGTTTCGAGCGCGATGCCGCGATCGGCGGCGCGCTTGCGCACCGCCGGCGACGCAAGCGGCTTGGCGGAAGACGGAGCGGCGGCTGGCTGCCCCTCACCCCGCCCCTCTCCCCGCGTGGGGGGCGAGGGAGGAGCTGGCTCCCGCTCGTCCGCACCCTCGATCTCGAGCTCGACCAGGTCCGAGCCGACGGCGCGCTTTTCGCCCACCTCGCCGTGGATCGCGACGACCCTGCCGGCGCGCGGCGCGGGAAGCTCGACCGTCGCCTTGTCGGTCATCACCTCGACGAGGGTGTCGTCCTCCTCGACGAGATCGCCGGGCTTGACGTGCCAGGCGACGATCTCGGCCTCGGTGGTGCCTTCGCCGGCATCCGGCAGCTTGACGATCTGGCGGGCCATGTCAGCGCGCCATGGCCTGGCGGATACCCTCGGCAACCCGTTTCGGGCCGGGGAAATACTCCCACTCGAAGATATGCGGATAGGGCGTGTCCCAGCCGGTCACCCGCACGATCGGCGCCTCCAGATAGTAGAAGCAATGCTCCTGCACCAGCGCCGACAGCTCGGCGCCGAAGCCGCTGGTGCGCGTCGCCTCGTGAGCGATGACGCAGCGCCCGGTTTTCTTGACCGAAGCGACGATCGTGTCGATGTCGAGCGGCAAGAGCGTACGCAGGTCGATCACCTCGGCATCGACCCCGGCCTCCTCGGCGCCGGCAAGCGCCACATGCACCATCGTGCCGTAGGCGAGGATCGTCACCGCGTTCCCCGGGCGCACCACCGCGGCCTGGCCGAGCGGGATCGCGTAATAGCCCTCGGGCACCTCGCTCATCTTGTGCTTTTGCCAGGGGACGGCGGGCCGGTCGGGATGGCCGTCGAAGGGGCCGTTGTAGAGCCGCTTGGGCTCGAAGAACATGACCGGGTCGTCATCCTCGATCGCGCTGATCAACAGGCCCTTGGCGTCGTAGGGATTCGACGGGATCACCGTCTTCAACCCGCAGACATGGGTGAAGATCGCCTCGGGGCTTTGACTGTGGGTCTGGCCGCCGAAGATGCCGCCGCCGCACGGCGCGCGCACCGTGATCGGCGCCCAGAACTCGCCGCCCGAGCGATAGCGCAGCCGCGCCGCCTCGGAGACGAGCTGGTCGGTCGCCGGATAGATGTAATCGGCGAACTGGACCTCGACGACGGGCCGGAGCCCATAGGCGCCCATCCCGACAGCAACCGCCATGATGCCGCCCTCGGCGATCGGCGTATCGAACACGCGGCGGTCGCCGTGCTTGTGCTGCAAGCCTTCGGTGACGCGGAAAACGCCGCCGTAGAAGCCGACATCCTCGCCGAAGATCACGACATCCGGGCTGCGCGCCAGCATCACGTCCATCGCCGAATTGAGCGCCTTCACCATCGTCATCGCCGGCATGGTTCACGCCCCCGTCATTGGACCGCGGGCCTCCGGCCCGCAGGCGGGCGGGACACCCGCGGTCCTAGGAAACATCTCATACCCCCAGCTCCTGGCGCTGGCGGCGCAGGTGCGGCGGCAGCTCCTTGAACACATCCTCGAACATCGTCTTGGCGCTGAAATGCGGGCCATTGTCGCTCGTGCCGTAGCGCTCGGCCTCGCGGCCGATCTCGCGCACTTCGTCGGCCAGCTCGCTTTCGAGCTGGGCATGCCGCTCGGGCGCCCATTCGCCGAGGCGGATCAGGTGTCGCGACAGGCGCTCGACCGGATCGCCATAGGGCCAGTTGGCCCACTCGTCCTCGGGGCGGTAGC
>DASUIE010000067.1:0-6842 GCA_036273175.1 Allostellaceae bacterium | reverse complement strand
GGCGCCAACAACCGCCGCCTCGACGGCAGCTATGACGGGCCGTACCAGCTCGCCCGCTCGCTGTGCCTGCTCGCCGCCGGCGCGGCAGGGGTCGCGGCGATCGACACGATCTATACCGACTTCCGCGATCCGGCAGGGCTCGAAGTCGAATGCAAGGCCGCGCGCCGCTCCGGCTTTGTATCGAAGATGGCGATCCACCCGGCGCAGCTCGACGCGATCAACACCGCCTTTTCGGTGAGCGCCGAGGAACGTGAATGGGCCGAGCGCGTCATCGCCGCCTTCGCCGCCAACCCGAAGGCCGGCACCCTCGCGCTCGACGGCAAGATGATCGACAAGCCGCACCTCGTGCTGGCGCGGCGGCTGCTGGGGTTGCCGCCAGCCTAGCGGATCAGCTCGATCTCGGCCCCGACCGCTCGGCGACGCGCGGCCAGAGCCGATCCGCAGTGAGGGCCCGGAGCGCCCAGCCGGCGGGCCAGCGCCAGGCGTGCGCGGTCGCCGAAAGAAAGGCCTGCGGCTCTGGTATTCAGGAGCAGCAAGCCAGCGCCGAACGCCAAATCGCGGTCGAGCGCAACCACCTCAGCGGGAACGGTTCGAGCATCGCCTCAATTCGCGACGGCGGGACGCCTTCCCGCGCCAGCACACCGACAACCTCACTGCTCGTCGACGGGCGGCCTTCCAGCGTTCGTATTCGGCTTCCTCGCGCGCAGGTTCGCGATGGCGCTCCGAGATGAACTCGTCCACTGACATTCCCGGCTTCCCCCGAGCGCTTGCTCATAGAGCGCCTGCGCCCGTGTGATCGCCCGCGTCTGAGTCAGGGTGCGCATCTCAATTCCGTCGAGCTCGACGATGACCTTGCCGCCATCTTCCAGTCCCACCGCCTTACAAAAGGCCGCAGGAAGGCTAAGGCGCGCCCGGATCGGGAAACTTGGCGAATCCAAGGAAGGCATTCGGGCTTTTATGGAGAAGCCCCAAGCCGAACTACCGGCGATAGGGGATGCGCGCTAATCTCGCCGATCTTCCGGACGCGTAATCGAGGTAGCGCATGGCGGCGAACCCGTTTTTCGAGGATTGGGACACCCCGTTCGGGCTGCCGCCTTTCGACCGCGTCGCGCCCGACCACTTTCCGCCCGCCTTCGACCGCTTTATCGCCGAGCAGAAGGCCGAGATCGCCGCGATCGCCGGCGACCCGGCGCCGCCCAGCTTCGCCAACACGTTCGAGGCGCTGGAGCGCAGCGGGCGCGGGCTCGACCGGGTCGGCCGCGTCTTCAGCAACCTGACCTCGAGCGCGACCAACGACGCGCTCGAGGCGATCGACCGCGACTATGCGCCGAAGCTCGCGGCGCATTCGACCGCGATCATGCTCGACGGGGCGCTGTTCGCGCGCATCGCCGCTCTCCACGCGGATCGCGCAAAGCTGGGCTTGCGGCCCGACCAGCTCCGCCTTCTCGACCGTTGGCATCTGCGTTTCGTTCGGGCCGGCGCGCTGCTGGCCCCCGAGCGGAAGGCGCGGATGGCCGAGATCGCGACACGGCAGGCGACGCTGCACACGCTCTTCGGGCAGAACGTGCTGCACGACGAGGATGAATGGCATCTCGACCTCGACCAGGCCGACCTCGACGGTCTCCCCGATTTCGCCCGCGCGGCGGCCGCGGCGGCGGCGAAGGAGCGGGGTCTCGACGGCAGATACACAATCACGCTGGCGCGCTCGTCGGTCGAGCCGTTTCTGACCTTCTCGGCGCGGCGCGATTTGCGCCGGCAGGCTTGCGAGGCGTGGGCGGCGCGCGGCGAGCATGCCGGAGAGCGGGACAACACGGCGCTGATCCGCGAACTGATTGCCTTGCGCGCGGAACAGGCGCATCTACTCGGATATTCGAGCTACGCGGATTTCCGACTCGACGACACGATGGCGCGCACGCCCGAAGCGGCCGGCGAGCTCTTGCAAAAAGTATGGGGGCCGGCCAAGCGCAAGGCCGCGGCCGAGCGCGAGGAACTGACCGCGCTGGCCCGCGCCGAGGGACTAAATGGACCGATAGAACAATGGGATTGGCGCTATTACGCCGAGAAGGTGCGGCAGGCCAAGTACCAAATCGACGAGGCGGCGGTGAAGCCTTACTTCGTGCTCGACAACATGGTGCGCGCCGCATTCGACACGGCAGGCAAGCTGTTCGGCATCCGCTTTGTCGAGCGCGCCGATTGCCCGAAATACCACCCAGATCTACGCATATACACGGTAGAAGATGCAGCGGGCCGCGCGATCGGCATTTTCCTGCACGACAATTTCGCGCGGCCCGGCAAGCATTCCGGCGCCTGGATGAGCAGTTATCGCATCCAGGAGAATTTCGACGGCGAAGTGCTGCCGGTCGTGGTCAACAACAACAATTTTTCGAAGGGCGACCCGACCCTCCTCAGCTTTGACGACGCCCGCACCTTGTTTCATGAATTCGGCCACGGCTTGCACGGGCTGCTGAGCCGGGTCGAATACCCGTCGCAATCCGGCACCTCGGTGCGGCGCGATTTCGTCGAGTTTCCGTCGCAGATTTTCGAGCACTGGGTATCGGTGCCGGAAAACCTCAGACGCTATGCCAGGCATTTCGAGACCGGCGAGCCGCTCCCCGATGCGCTGCTCGACAAGCTCCTCGCCGCGCGCAACTTCAACCAGGGTTTCGACACGGTCGAATACACGGCTTGCGCGATGCTCGACCTCGAGCTGCACAGGAAAAATGGGGTCGACGATATCGGCGTGTTCGAGCGCGAGTTCCGTGAGCGGGCCGGCGTCCCGCCCGAGATCGGACTGCGCCATCGCCCGCCGCATTTCCAGCACCTCTTCGCCGGCAGCGGCTATGCTGCCGGGTACTATGCCTATCTGTGGGCCGCGGTGCTGGAGAATGACGGGTTCGCCGCCTTCACCGAAGCCGGAGACGCTTTCGATCCTGGGTTGGCGGCGCGGCTCAAAGCGGTCTACAGCAGCGGCGACAGCCGGGACCCGATGGAGCTTTACCGCCGGTTCCGCGGCCGCGAGCCGACCGTTGACGCCTTGCTCGCGGAGCGCGGCCTCGCTACGCTTGCCGCCGAGTCCTGAGGGAGGTTCCGATGCCCGATGACGTCAAGTTCGCGGTCCAGGCCAATACTTCGTTCAGGATCACCGGTCTCGACCATGTCGTGCTGCGCGTCGCCAGCCTGGAGCGCGCAGTCAAGTTCTACGGCGAGGTGCTCGGCTGCCCGGTCGAGCGCGAGCTCGAAACGCCGCGCCTCGTGCAGATGCGCGCCGGCACCTCGATGATCGACCTCGTGCCGTGCCAGGAGGGCGAGGAGCCCGGCCGCAACATGGACCATTTCGCGGTGCGGATCGCGGCGATGGACGTGCCGGCGCTGACTGCGCATCTCGCGCGGCACGGCATCGACCCGGGCGAGGTCCGCCGCCGCTATGGCGCCGAGGGATACGGCTCGTCGATCTACATCACCGACCCCGACGGCAACACCGTCGAGCTGAAAGGCCCGCCCGAGACGGCAGCCTGACCGTGCCGGATTTCTTTCCCGGCTTTACGCGGCGGCGGATCGACACTTCCGGCGCGACGATCAACCTTGTCGTCGGCGGCAGGGGCCCGCCGCTCTTGCTGATCCACGGCTATCCGCAGACGCATGCGATGTGGCGCAAGGTGGCGCCGCGCCTCGCCGAGGACTTCACCGTCGTCGTCCCCGATCTGCGCGGCTATGGCGACAGCTCGAAACCGCCGGCCGGCGCGGATTTCGTCAACTATTCGAAACGCGCGCTGGCGCTCGACCAGGTCGAGACGATGCAGGCGCTCGGCTTCGACAAATTCGCGGTCGCCGGGCACGACCGCGGCGCGCGGGTGACGCACCGCCTGTTGCGCGACCATGGCGACAGGATCGCCAAGGCGGCGCTCCTCGACATCGTGCCGACGCTCTACCGCTTCGAGACGATCGACCAGAAAGCGGCGACCGGCAGCTTCCACTGGTTTTTCCTGATCCAGCCCTCGCCGTTCCCGGAGCGGATGATCGCCGCCGAATGCGAGCTGTTCCTCAAGAAGATGCTCGGCCTGTCGCGGACCGAAGGGGCGCACGAGCCGGAAGCCTATGCCGAGTACCTGCGCTGCTTCCGCGACCCCGAGACGATCCGCGCGACCTGCGACGAGTACCGCGCGGGCGCCTCGATCGATCTCGTCCACGACCGCGCCGACCTGGCGCAGAAGGTGAGCGTGCCGCTGCTGATCCTGTGGGGAGCGCAAAGCGGCCAGGGCAGCGGCTACGACCTCCTCGAAGTATGGCGCGACCACGCCACCGACGTGCGCGGCCACGGCATCCCGAGCGGGCACTTCATCCCGGAGGAGCAGCCCGACGCGATCTACCGCGACCTCGCCGGGTTCTTCAAAGCCTAGACTTGAGGAACCCGCTCATGCGGTCCCAGGCCTGGTTGGCGCAATCGAGGTTGTACGCGGCGCTGCGCTCGTTAAAGAAGGCGTGGGCGGCGTCGTAGCGGAAAATCTCGGGGCTCGCACCGCCCTCCTTCATCGCCCTATCGAGCCCATCGACGAGTTCCGGGGTGCACCAGTCGTCCTGGTTGGCGAAGTGCCCCTGGAACGGTATCTTGATCTTGGCCGGGTCGGCGAACGAGGCGGGCGGAATGCCGTAAAAGCAAACGCCCGCGGCGAATTCGGGCACGTGCACCGATGCGGCGACGGTCAGCGCGCCGCCCATGCAGAACCCCATCACCGCAAGCTTGCCGCTCTGGCCCTTCAGGTGCTGCGCGGCGCCGCGCAAATCCTGATGCGTCGCGTCGGGGAAATCGAGCCCGGTCATCAAATGATTGGCCTCGTCGGGCGTGGCGGTGACCCGGCCCTTGTAGAGGTCGGGCGCCAGCGCGTTGTAGCCGGCGCGGGCAAAGCGGTCGGCGACGCCGCAAATCTGGTCGTTGAGCCCCCACCATTCCTGGATCACGACGATGCCCGGGCGCCCCTGGCCGGCCAGCGTCAGATACCCCTTGGTCTTGCCGCCGTCGGGGCGGGCGAAATCAATCATCGAGCCCATGCTCACCTCCCTGTCAACAATATCTCGACCAGGCGCTCGCAGCCGTTGCGGTCCTCGTCGTCGAACCGACCGCGCTCGGGACTGTCGAGGTCGAGGACGCCGGTCACTTGGAGGCCCTCGACCAGCGGCACCACCAGCTCGGCCGCCGAAGCCGGGTCGCAGGCGATGTGGCCGGGAAACTGGTGCACATCCGGAATGACGAGGCTCCGGCCGAGCGCGGCGGCGGTGCCGCAGACGCCGTTGCCCCACGGGATGCGGACGCAAGCGGGCTTGCCCTGGAATGGGCCGAGCACCAGTTCGCGGCCCTGCGTGAAATAGAAGCCCGCCCAGTTGAGACCCGGCAGGCCGTGACAGAGGAGCGCCGCCATGTTGGCGGCATTGGCGATGCGGTCGGCTTCGCCCTCGATCAGCGCTTCGAGCTGGCGCGCGAGATCGTCGTAAAGCCGCTGCTTGCTCACCCCGTCATCGCGAGGAGAAGGCGACGCGGAAATCCCGTCCGAACGAGTCTTCGGCGGATCGAGATGGCTTCGCTGCGCTCGCAAGGACATGGCGGGTCACACCGGCTTGTCGCCGCAGACCTGAATCCGCCGCATCAGCCGGCGGAACGGACCGGCGTCGTGGACCGCGAGGTGCTTGGTCGAGCGGTTGTCCCAGAACGCGATCGAGCCTTTTTCCCAACGGAAGCGGCAGGTGAATTCCGGGCGGTGGCCGTGCGCCAGCAGGTAATCGAGGAGCGGCTTCGACTCGTCTTCGGTCATGCCCTCGAAGCCGACGGTGTAGGCGGCATTGACGAACAGCATCTTGCGGCCGGTTTCGGGATGGGTGCGCACAACCGGGTGCAGGCTGATCGTCTCGCGCCAGGCCTCGTCCTCGCGCACCTTGGTCGAGCGGAAGCGGTTGCGTCCGGCGACCGGGCCAGCGACCAGGCGGTCGGTATGGACCGCGCGCAGCCCGGCGAGCATCCGCTTCATCCCGTCGGAGAGCGTGTCGTAGGCGAGGGCCTGATTGGCAAAACAGGTGTCGCCGCCATAGGGCGGCGCCTCGATTGCGTAGAGGATCGCGCCCATCGGCGGCTCCTCGACCATCGTCGTGTCGGTGTGCCAATCCTCGCCGACGATATGCTCGTCGCCGGGCTCGCGGCGGACCATGACGATCTCGTTGTCGTCCTGCATGCCGCGGTAGTTGGGGTGGATGAATATCTCGCCGAAGCGGCGGGCAAACCGCTTGTGCTGCTCGGGGTCGATCTCCTGGCCGCGGAAGAAGATCACGCAATGCGCATTGAGCGCGGCGCGGATATCGGCGATGACACGATCGTCGAGGTCCAGGGCGAGGTCGACGCCGTGAATCTCTGCGCCGATCGCGCCGGCGACGGGGCGGATTTCGATGGAGTTGCTCTGCATCGCCTGAGCGTATGCGGGAGGATGACGAAATAAAAGGACCGTGGTGAACATCTCGTTCCGAGAAGGATGGCTGACCTGGCCCGGCGGGTCGGCCCGGGCGGCCTGCGGGCGGGCCGGAATCAGCGCCGAGAAGCGTGAGGGCGACGGGGCGAGCCCGGCCGGCACGTTCCCGCTGGTCCGGGCGTTCTACCGGCCCGACCGGATCGCGGCGCCGCGCGCCTCACTGCCGCTGACCGCGCTCAGCCCCGGCCACGGTTGGGTCGACGACCCCGCCGACCCGGCCTACAACCGGCTCGTAACCCTGCCCTATCCGGCGGGCCACGAGGCGCTGTGGCGGGAGGACGCGACCTACGACGTGCTCGTGGTCATCGGGTACAACATTGACCCAATCGTCCC
>DASUIE010000066.1:0-7756 GCA_036273175.1 Allostellaceae bacterium | reverse complement strand
GGCCTCGGTCAGCGCCCGGGTCAGGCTCGGCGTGTCGGTGCAGTGGTAGCCCGTGCCGCCGAAGGCCTCGATGATCTTTTCGTAGCGGGCGTCGCGCAGGAGGCCGGTCGGGGTGTAGGGCCGGCCTTCCGGGTCGCCGCGATAAACGCCGTTGTTGTTGAAGATCACCGTCGTCACCGGCAGGCCGTAGCGGCAGATCGTCTCGATCTCCATGCCGCTGAAGCCGAAGGCGCTGTCGCCCTCGATCGCGACGACGGGCTTGCCGGTCACCGCGGCGGCGCCGGCGGCATAGCCCATGCCGATGCCCATGACCCCCCAGGTGCCGCTGTCGAGGCGGTGGCGCGGCTTGTCCATGTCGATGATGTTGCGGCCGAAATCGAGCGTGTTGGCGCCCTCGTTGACGATGTAGACATCGGGCTGGGTGGCGAGCGCGTTGCGCACGGCGCGCAGGGCCGAGGAGAAATTCATCGGGCTCGGGTCGGCGTTGAGGCGGGCGGCCATGCGCTCGACATTCTGCTGCTTGCGCTTGCCCATCTCGTCGAGCCACGGCGCCCGCGGCTTGACCTGGCCGGGCTTGAGCGCGGCGTTGAAGGCGGCGAAGACCGACTTGATGTCGCCGACGACCGGCGCGGCGATCGCGCGGTTGCTGTCCATCTCGGTCGCGGCGATGTCGATCTGCACGAACTTGGTGTCGGCGTTCCACAGCGGCGCGCGGCCATGCGACAAAAGCCAGTTGAGCCGCGCCCCGGCGAGCATCACCACATCGGCCTGGCCGATCGCGAAGGAGCGCGCGGCCGCGGCCGATTGCGGATGGTCGTCGGGCAGGAGCCCCTTGGCCATCGACATCGGCAGGAACGGGATGCCGGTCGATTCGAGGAAAGTGCGGATTTCGCTCTCGGCGCGGGCATAGGCGGCGCCCTTGCCGAGGATCGCCAGCGGGCGCTGGGCCGAGGCGAGGAGGTCGAGGGCGCGGGCCACCGATTCCGGCGCGGGCGGCGAGGCGGGGCAGGGGTCGACGACCTTGACCAGCGATTTGCGCCCGGCCTCGGCGTCGAGCGCGGAGCCCAGCACCTCGGCGGTCAGGTCGAGATAGACGCCGCCCGGCCGGCCCGACACCGCGGCGCGGATCGCGCGGGCGATGCCGATGCCGATGTCCTGGGGCCGGTTGACGCGGTAGGCGGCCTTGCAGTGCGGCCGGGCGACGGCGAGCTGGTCCATCTCCTCGTAATCGCCCTGCTCCAGATCGACGATATTGCGGTCGCTCGACCCGCTGATCAGCACCATCGGAAAGCAGTTTGTCGTGGCGTTGGCGAGGCCGACCACGCCGTTGAGGAAGCCGGGCGCCGAAACGGTCATGCAGATGCCGGGCTTCGCGGTCAGATAGCCGGCGATCGCGGCGGCGTTGGCGGCCGACTGTTCGTGGCGGAAGCCGAAATAGCGGATGCCCTCGTTCTGCGCGAGGCGCAACAGGTCGGTGATCGGGATGCCGGCGACGCCGTAGATCGTGTCGACCCCATTCAGTTTGAGCGCCTCCACGACGAGGTGAAAGCCGTCGGTCATTTCCGCTGCGTCGCTCATGTCGATCCCCGCTTCCTGCGTGGACGAGGGTCTAGCGAGGGTGTGGGCCACCCGTCAATAAAGTCGCGCCCCCAGGGCGGCGCGGGCGGCAGGAATTGCGAGGCGATGCGGCGCAGCAGATAGGGCTTGCGGCGGGTCAGATCGGCCAGCGCCGCTCCGCCGACCGGGTGGGCGCGGAGGTCGCGCATCGGGTACTTGCCGCGCAAGGTGCCGCGCGGCCGGCCCCTGGGGTTGCCGGAACGACCCTCGGCAAACCGCCCGCGCGCGTCGCGAGTCAAAATAATATCAGGAGCAACCGATTGATTTTGCTGATTTTCGCCTTCAGAAAGCAGCAGGAGCAGGGAGCGGATATCTGGAGGGGCGGAAGGCATTTATTTCGACCGTAGGAGGCGGTGTTGCCGAAGCGAACGAACGCGCACGGTACAATCGGATTGCGGCAATTTTAGCGGCGATGTTTGGACCGTGCTTTGTTATGGAGCGCCCCCAGCAGTTTGTCCTGAAAATTGGCCGCTATAGCCCTTAATGGGCGTTCCAAATGATACTTCAAAGATCAATTGGCAAATAGTCATTCCAGCATCTAAAATGATATCATATGGGCCCAAGTTACACATTTCCAATTGGATTTGACCCCTAAATCCCGCATGAATTGTTGGAGCGGTCATATGAACCAGCAGGCCTAATCTTGCCAAACTACTCTTTCCTTCAACTCTTGCTGCAACGCGAGATGTATACGGAAGAACAATATCTTCTTTTGTCCAAGCAAGCAGTAACGTATGGGATTTGAATGGATATCCTCTAAGTGAGATTTTTTCTTTTCGCGAATCCAGGGAGCGGTAGTTGTACCCTGGAGCACTGGGCTGAATCGGTTGCCCAGGAACGGGCTTCCAAAGCTCCCCGGGCTCATCTAGCGTAAGGTCAATACTTGTAGAACTATAGGCCTCGGGTGGGGGCTCTGGTGCGATTTGGATTTGATCGCTAGACAAAAAAGATTGGATTTCCCGATCAGTAAGTATCATTGCCCCAACCTGTGTTTCGTGCTTCTACTTTATTTTTATTGACGATTACGCCACTTTTGCTCCCTTTGGAACCCACACGCGCCAACGACCAGAAACGGTTTCACGAGGGAGCTCTACCAAAATTCGATCCGCCTCTTCTCCGATGTACCCAGCTTCAACCCCCTCGGCTGTCACCTGGCTTTTGTGAACGACAACCTCCTCTGTTCCTGTGGTTGTGGGTATTGTCACGAGCGTTTCTGATGGAATGGGTCCATCCTCACGACGGCTGATTTTGATCCGTACCATGATTGCCTCGGTCAGTCGTAATTGGGAACGTTTAGAGAACATACAGGGAAATCAGCTTGTCGTCATCTTTTGACGCACAAACGCCTTGAGTCAAATTTTCGCCAATAGCGAACGTGTAAGTTGCCGCGCGAGCCTGGCTTTTGGCGTTATCCACAATCGACCTGCGAACGCTCAGACGCTCGACTCACCCAGGCGAACCGGAGTTTCCGTTATAAGGCCGTAGACGCACCCCACGCGTGCCCGGCGCGCCATCCGAGATTGCGCGGATCGCGGCGGCGCAATAGGCTCCCTTCGACCGCGAGGGTGAGATGCTCGGCATGTCGACAGCCCACATTCCCGAGATTGCCGGGTTGCTCGGGGTCATCGTGTATGTCGGGGCCTATGCCGCGCTCCAGACCGGGCTGCTGCGCAGCAACGGGTACACCTATGCTGCGGCGAACCTCGGCGCCGCGTCGCTGGTGCTTCTGTCGCTGAGCATCGACTTCAACCTGTCCGCCGCGATGAGCCAGATTATCTGGATCGTCATCAGCGTCTTCGGGCTGGTCCGCATGGCGGTGCTGGAAAAAAGGGCGCGGCTGAACGAGGAAGAGCAGGCGTTCATGGCCGCGATGTTCCCGACCATGAGCCGCTCGATGGCGCGCAAATTCCTGAACGCGGGCAACTGGTACGACGCCAAGGCCGGCACGCTTCTGGTGAACGAGGGGGAACGGCTGGGCGGCCTGATCTACCTGGCGCGGGGGGAGGCCGAGGTCGCCTTGCGGGGCCGGACCATCGCGCATTGCGCGCCGGGCAGCTTTATCGGCGAGATGAGCTGCTTTGACGGAAGCGCCGCGAATGCGACGGTCACGTTGCAGCAGCCTTCCCGGTATTTCCTGATTCGGACCGAGGCGCTCAACCGGCTGTGCACGCGCGACCTGGACATGCGCAGAACCGTTGAGAACGGGGTCGGAAACGACACCCGCCACAAGCTTATCGAAACGGATCTCCGGCTGCGCGAGGCCGCCGGGGCGTAAAGCATGGCTGCGCTTCGCGCTCCGCACTCGACTTTCCCGCCAAGCGTGCGATGATCAGGGGGAATTTCTCCGGCCTCAAATAAGGGAGTGCCTAGAACATGATGTCGAAAGAAACGAGCTTCACCGCCGGGACGCTGACCTTCGCGGTCCGGCACGAGCTGTGGGACGAGAATATCCAGGACCACGCCGACCAGGGCGTCGTCATCTCGGTCAAGGCGCAGGTCGCCGGCAAGGACACGACCTTGCTGCGCTTCAACTGCTTCGATGTCGAGAAGAGCTACGATTACGGCCCCGAGAACAAGGAGCTCGCGGTCGCCGGCCCGGAGATGCTGGGCGACGTGGCGCTGACGAACCACTACATCATGGACCCGATCGCCTGCGGCAACCCGATCGGCTGGTCGATCAAGACCATCGGCTCGAAGCTGACCAAGATGCTCGACCGCGCCGGCTATCCGGCGATCGCGAAGACCGTGAAGCTGGACGCGGTGCGCCAGGTCCTGCCCGAGGTCGAGGCCTGCGCCCGCGAAGTCTATGCGACGAAGCGCAACACCGTGAAGCACAACCGCGGCACCGACATCTTCGAATGCGGCAACTTCCGCTTCGGGCTTGAGATGCGGCGGCTGCCGATGGGCGATGGCGGGCTCGCGATCCACGTTCTCGCCGATATCGGCGGGACGCCGGGCAAGGCCTACACGGAAGAGACCGAGATGCTCGCGTTCGACCATTTCTGGAACGGCGCGCATTACCATTACGGTCCGCGCAACAAGAACCACCGGATCTACTGGGACCGCACGCTCGTCGAAGATCCGCTGCAGTGGACGCTCGAGCAGTTCGAGGCCGGCAAGCTCCCGGCGATGATCACGCGGGCCGGGTATCCGGGCGTCGCGGCCGATTTCGACGCCGGCAAGTTCGCCGAGGTCTTCCCGAAGATGAAGGCGCGGGCGCTGGAGATGTGGAAGCTCGGCGAGAAGCTGACCGGCCACCCCGGCCTGCCGCTGGAAGCGACGCCGAACCTCGCCGCCGCCGAGTAGCGCGGCTCGAGTCACCATCCCGGCGGAGGCCCTGCCTTCGCCGGGATGTTCGTTTTTGGGTGGCCGCATGCTGAAGGACGGGTATGGCCTTCCGGTATCGACGGCTTCCTCGGCCGCGCGGGACGCCTATGCCGATGGCTGCGCGGCAAAGCTGACCGCGCAGCCGGGCGCGGTCGAGGCGTTCGGCCGCGCGCTTGCCGCCGATCCGGAATTCGCGCTCGCCCATGCCGCCAAGGCGCACGCGCTGCTCGAACGCGGGGACGCGGCGGGCGCGCGCGCGTCGATCGCGGCGGCCAATGCCGTGGCCGGCGGTCTCTCCGCGCGGGAAACCAGCCACATCGCTTTTTTCGACCGGCTCGTGACGGGCGATTCCGAGGCGGCGCTGGCGGCGTTGCCCAGCCACCTCGACGCATGGCCTCGCGATGTCGTGGTGCTCGGCACCGCCGCCTTCACCAACGGCCTGATCGGCAGCTCGGGCCGCGCCGGGCAGAAGCGGATGCTGCTCGACCTGCTCGACCGCCTCGCGCCGCATTACGGCGACGATTGGTGGTTTGCGGCGCATCACGGGATGGCGCTTTCGGAAAACGGGCAGCATGAGGCGGCGCGCCCCAGGATCGACCGGTCCCTCGCCCAGAACCCGGGCAATCCCTGGGCGGCGCATGCAAGCGCGCATCTCTGCTACGAGACCGGCGACGCGGAGGCGGCGCGGGCGTTTCTGCGGTCGTGGCTGCCAAGTTACGCGCGCGACGGGGCGCTCTACAGCCATCTGAGCTGGCACCTGGCGCTCGGCGAGCTCGAAGCGGGCGATGCCGAAGCGGCGGTGCGGCTGTTTCGCGAGGCGTTCGCGCCGGGGGTCCATAGCGGACCGGCGCGCGGACAAGTCAATGACGGGGTCTCGTTTCTGTGGCGATGGGAGCTCGCCGGGCATCCGCGCGACGCCGCGGCCTGGCGCACCCTGCACGACCTCGCCTGCACCGCCTTCCCGCGCGCCGGGGCGGCCTTTTCCGACATGCATATCGCGCTGGCGCAGGCGGTGGCCGGCGATGACGCGGCGCTGGCGGCGCGGGCGCGGCAGATGGCGGAATTGGCGGGGGCGGGGCGCTATCCGTCCGGGCCGCTGGTGCCGGCCGTGGCGCGCGGGTTCGCGGCCTTCGAGCAGCGGGATTTTCCGGCCGCGATCGGGGCGCTGGAACCGGTCGTCGGCGAGCTGGAGCGGATCGGCGGCAGCCGCGCCCAGCTCGACCTGATCGAGTTCACGCTGCTCAAGGCCTATCTCGGCGCCGGGCGGGGAGACACCGCGCGCCGCATGCTCGACGCGCGGTTGCGAGGCGGCGCCAGGCTTCCGGTCGCCGGCCTCGGTTAAGCCGCGAGGCGCCGCCGCGCCGCGGCCTTGACGAAGCCCGCCCCCTTTTCGGCGATCATGATCGTCGGGGCGTTGGTGTTGGTCGAGGTGACGGCCGGCATCACGGCGGCGTCGATGACCCGAAGGCCGTCGAGCCCGTGGACGCGGAGCTGGTCGTCGACGACCGCCATCGCGTGGCTCCCCATCAGGCAGGTGCAGCTTGCGTGGTAGCAGGTGCCGCCATAGCTGCGGGCGTAGTCGAGCAGCTCGTCGTCGCTCTGGACGTTGACGCCGGGAAAGGTTTCGGCGCCGGTGAATTTCTTGAGCGCCGGGGCGTCGAAGATGCGGCGGGTGAAGCGCAGCCCGCCAAGCACGGCGCGCCGGTCGGTTTCCTCCGACAGGTAGCGCGGGTTGATCGCGGGCATGTCGCCGGGGTTGCGGGTCTTGGCCTCGACATAGCCGCGCGACAGCGGCCGCATCTGCCAGGCGCCGCCGCTGAGGCCGGGCGTGTCCTCGAGCTCGCCGATCATGCCGCCCTTGAAGCTGCCGGGGGCGAAGGTGATCTGCATGTCGGGCGTCGCCGATTCCTCCAGCACCTTGACCGAGGCGGCGACCAGAGACGGGCTGTAGGTGAGGAGGCCCTTGCCGGTGAACAGCCAGCGCAGCACCTCGCCGGCGAGCGGCAGGCCGCGCGACTTCTCGTTGGCGGTCTCGGCGCCGACGATCTTGTACGAGACGCGGGCCTGGAAATGGTCCTGCATGTTCCGGCCGACGCCGCGCAGCTCGTGCACGACCGGGACGCCGATGCGGCCGAGATGCTCGGGGTCGCCGACGCCGGAGAGCTGCAGGATGTGGGGCGAGCCGACCGCGCCGGCCGACAGGATCACCTCGCGCGTCGCATCGGCCCGTTCGAGCGGGCCGCCGCGCGAAAACTCGACGCCGACGGCGCGCTTGCCGTCGAAGACGACGCGGTGGACGAGCGCCTTGGTGACGAGCTGGAGGTTCGGGCGCTTTAGCGCGGGGCGCAGATAGGTGCGGGCGGCGCTGGCGCGGCGGCGGCCGCCGCGGGTTTGCTGGCACCAGCCGATGCCGTCGCCGTCGCCGGGCTGGAGGCTATTGACGTCCTCGCGGTATTCGAGCCCGAGCTCGCGGCCCGCCTCGATCACGCTGGCGCAGATCGGCGAGCGGTTCATCCGCGAGGTGAAAAGCGGCCCTTCCTTGCCGCGCACCTCGGTCGCGTCGCCCTCCCAGCGCTCGGCGGCGCGGAAGTAGGGAAGGCAGTCGTCCCAGGACCAGCCGCGATTGCCGAGCTGCGACCAGTGGTCGTAATCCTCGGGTTGCCCGCGGATATAGATGAGGCCGTTGATCGACGACGAGCCGCCGACGACGCGCCCGCGGGTGTAGACGATCGAGCGGCCGTTGAGGCCCTCGTCGGGCTCGGAGCGGAATTTCCAGGTCAGCGTGTCGTGGTCGAGCATCTTGAAGAAGCCG
>DASUIE010000065.1:0-6933 GCA_036273175.1 Allostellaceae bacterium | reverse complement strand
CCGCCGCCTCGGCGGCCGGCGCGCCCTCGGCCGCCTGCGGTGGCGGCGCGGCGTCGTTATCCGAAGGCTCGTTGTCCAGGACCGCTCTCCCGCTCTCGGCCCGATCTTACCAGACCGCGCATCGCCCTGGCGACCCCGGGCCAACGCCGCCCAGATCGGCGAGATCGGGCGGTGCCGCGTCTTCTTCGAGATGCCGCCGCCGGGGTAACGCTGCCTCGACCTCCGCAGTAATCCCGATGCCGTGCTGATTTACGGCGCCCGGGCGGCGAACCTGCCGCCGGGCCAACATCAACATCCACTCGCCCTGGGGATCGACATCCGAGGGCGGATTTCGGAGGAACCTTGATGCGCACTTTTTCAATTCTGGTTCTATGCCTCGCCCTCTCCGGCTGCATCGCGGCCGTGCCCGCGGCGATCGGCGCCGGCGCGGTCGGCGGTCTCGACGTATCGGCGGCGCATGGCTGCATGGGCGTCACGCTCGCCAATGCAATGCCGTGGAACGCGGACTCGCCCTATCGCTGCGACGCCCGGAATTGAACCGCACCCCGAGCCGCCGCCGCCGCGATGCGACCGCCGCCACCGAGCGCGGTTGGCGACCCCGGCAGGATTCGAACCTGCGACCACCAGCTTAGAAGGCAGGTGCTCTATCCAGCTGAGCTACGGGGTCTTATCCGCGAATGCGGTCGTAGCGGAAATTATCGGCGTAACTCTTGTGTTTGGGCGCGCGCTGCTGCGGCTCGGCGACGGTGTAGTCGAAACCCTCCTTGCCGGCGAAGGCCACCGCCTCCTCCAGCGTGTCGAAGCGCAGCCGGATCTGGTTCAGCGTGTCGGCGGCGCTGATCCAGCCCATCACGGCCTCGGGAACGCGCGGCGTCGCCGGCTCGTATTCGAGCACCCATTTGCGCCGGTTGCCGCGCCCCGATTGCATCGCGTTCTTCGCCGGCTGAAAGATCCGTGCCCGGGCCATCGCGCGCCTCACTATTGGTCGGGGCGAGAGGATTCGAACCTCCGACATCCAGCTCCCAAAGCTGGCGCGCTACCAGACTGCGCTACGCCCCGAAGGCTAAGATTTCCGCGGGTATTACAATAATTTCCGGCGGGGCGGAAGAGCGGGCGCTATGAGGCCCACCGGGCGCCGCGGGCGCGGCGCGCGAGATCGGCGGAGTCGCTGGCGACATCGCGCTGCAACAGCTCGAAGACGCAGCCCAGAAGCTCCCACCGTTGAAATGGCGCCGCAATCATATCCTCCGCGTCGCGGTCGACCCGCGAGGGCGCCCGCGGGTAGTCGGCGACGAGCAGGAATTTGAGATGCGGGCGCTTCCCCCGCGCCTGCCGCATCGTGGCGACGCCGTCGAGCGTGCCCGGCAGGCGCATCGCGGTCACGACCAGCGCGAAATCCCGCCGGTTGATGGCGCGCAGCGCGCCCAGCCCCGTGGTCACGGAGGTCACCGGAAACCCTTCGTCGCGAAGAATCGCCTCGATCGACCGGCGACGCGCGTCGTCGTGGTCCACCACCAGAATTTCCTTCGATTCCGGATACATACAACGCTCGCCTGACTCCCGGTCCGGCGCTATCCTGGAGCTTTCCTCTTAATACAGTATTTATTTCGGCAGTAAACGCCGCAGAACTCAAAGATTAACGGCAAGTTAAACGGTGCCAGCTTGCCTGCCCGGAGCGGACGTGAAATCGTCGCGAGCGAGACGCAGGAGAGGCGCCGATGATCGAAGAGACGCTGGACATCGCCACCGGAGACGGTGCGATGGAGACCTTCATTTGTCATCCCGAGCGGGGCGGCCCGTTCCCGCCGGTGATGCTGCTGATGGACGCGCCCGGCATTCGCGAGGAGTTGCGCGACATGGCGCGCCGGCTCGGCACTGTCGGCTATTACGTGCTGCTGCCGAACCTGTACTACCGGGCCGGGCGCGACACGATCTATGGCCCCGACGTCCTTGAAAAGGGGAGCGCCGAGCAGGCGCGGATGCGCGCCGTGCGCACCAAGATGACGATCCCGCCGGTCATGAAGGATGTCGGCGCGATGCTGGCCCATATCGACCGCCAGCCGGCGGCCAGGAAGGGGGCCGCCGGTGCGCACGGCTACTGCATGAGCGGCCCCTATGCGCTGGCCGCGGCCGCCCGCTATCCCGACCGCATCGCCGCCGCCGCGTCGTTCTACGGCACCTGGCTTGTCAACGACGCCGAGGAGAGCCCGCATCTCAACCTCGGCAAGGTCAAGGGCGAACTCTACATCGCTTGCGCCGAGCATGACGAGCTGGCGCCGCTGCCGATGGTCGAGGAGCTGCGGGCGCTTTTCGCCCGCGCCGGCAGCCCGGGCGAAATCGAGCTCTATCCTGGCGTTCATCACGGCTTCGCCTTTCCGCAGCGCTGGTGCTACGACAGGCCGGCGGCCGAGCGGCATTGGGAGCGGCTGATCGCGCTCTACCGGCGCAAGCTAGGGTGAGGCCATCACGGCCGGACCGACCCAGCCGCCAAAAAACTGCACCGGACAGTAGCCGGCGCCTTTCGCCGCGAACTCGACAAGGTAGCCGCTGGCAACCCCGTCCGGGTCCTTTTGCACGGCCTTGATCGTCAGCACGCCGGGACAGCAATTGCGCCGAGGCGGAACCCCCGGGCGCGGCCCGGTCTCGAAGAAGCTTTCCGCGGCGACGTAGTTGAAGCAGCCGGTCTTCCACAGGCGCCAGTAATTGACCGCCTTGTTGCGGCCAAGCTCGGCGGGAAGCTCGGCCTTGCGGGCAGCGGCCCGCCGGGCGGATTCGGCCTCTACGGCGGCTTCGGCGGCGGTCGCGCGCTGCAGCGCCTTTGCCGCCCCGGCGTCCCCGGCATTGGCGGCGGCACGCCACCACTTGACCGCTTCGGCGGCGCTGCGCTCCAGCCCGCCGCGGCCCTCGTAATACATCGTGCCCAATTCCCGCTCGGCCGGCGGATAGCCGCGCGACGCGGCGCGCCCGAACCATTTGGCGGCTTCGGCATCGTCCTGCGGCACGCCGGTGCCCTCGACATATTCGGCGGCGAGATTGAACTGGGCGACGACGTCATCGCGTTCCGCGGCGCGGCGATACCAGGCGACCGCGGTCCGGTCGTCCTGCGCGACCCCCTCCCCGTTGTGATAGAGCACGCCGAGCCCGTTCTCGGCCCGGGGGTTGCCCTGCTGCGCCAGCGGCAGCCAGTGGCGCACGGCCCCGTCGTAGTCGCCGCGGTCGTAGGCCGCCTCCCCGTCTTCAAGCGGCCCAGCCACCGCCATGCCGGCCAACACGGTCACCGCCAACGCGGCGGCGACCGCCCCCCTTAGCCGCATCCGCTTCCCCCAGTTACTTCTTTGCGGCAACCCGGTTTTCGTGGACTTGCAGATGGCAATAGGCGGCGCGCAGCAGCGGCGTCGCGAGATCGAGGCGCCCGCCCCGGTCGACCATGTCGCCGAGGATCGCATCGGCCTCGGTGCGCCGCCCGCCGGCGAGATCGTGGTGCATCGAGGCATTGTTGACGCTGCCCTTGGCGGTCAGCATCGCGCCGATCTGGTTGCGGTAGGCCTGACGCGGCGCGAAGCCGGAAGCCGCCGCGACCGCACCGCACTCGTCGAGAAAGGCGCGCATCAAGGCCTCGCCGTCACGCGTCGCCGCGATCTCGCCGATGTTCCCGCGCATCAGGCAGTTCATCCCCGCCATCGACGAGATCATCACGAATTTTTCCCACATATCGAGCGTGACGTTGTCGCTGCCCGGCGCGTCGATCTTGCTGCCCGCGAACTCGGCGGCGACCGCCTCGGTCCGCGCGCTGACCCCGCCGGCGCGCTCGCCAAACGCGATACCCGAAAGCTGGTTGTGGTGGTGCACCGCCCCGTCCGCGCCGAGGCTGGCGCCGACATAAGCGACGCCGCCGAAGACCCGCTCGGCGCCGAACGCGGCATCGAGCCGGTCGAGGTGTAGCAGCCCGTTGAGCAGCGGCAGGACGACCGTGCCACGCCCGACCGCCGGGCGGATCGCGGCGATCGCGGCGTCCAGGTCGTAGTGCTTGGCGGTCAGGATCACGAGGTCGTACGGGCCGGCCAGGGTTTCGGCCGTCGTCACCTGGGCCGGCACCCGGAAATCGCCGAGCGGGCTGTGCACGGCGAGGCCGCGTTCGGTGAGCAACGCCGCGCGCGGGCCGCGCACGAGAAACGTCACGTCGCGGCCCGAATTGGCCAGCCTGCCGCCGAAATAGCCGCCGACCGCGCCGGCGCCGAGAACCAGAATGCGCATGGGCCGAACCTCTTAGCGGGTGTTGCGTTAGCGCGTGTTTCTGGCGCTCGTCATCGACAGCCCGCGCAAGACGTCGTAGGCCTCGGTTAGCTGCTCGTCCTCGGCGGTGCCGATGTCGCGGGTCGCGACGGCCGGCTCGCCGCCCGGTGGCGGGGAGCCGGAGGCGCTCGGCGTGGCGCCCGGCGGCGGGGACTTGTCCGCCGGCTTCGGCGCCTTGCCGCTGCCCAGCGGGGCGACCGGGTCGGTGTTTTTGAGGGCGCCGCGCAGATCGGCCTCGTGGCGCGTCTCGCCGCGCGCGATGCGCTCGATCTTGAGCGGGCCGACCGAAAGGTCGGGCTGGATGCCCTTGCCCTGGATCGCATGCCCCGCCGGGGTCAGGTAGCGCGCGGTGGTCAGCCGGATCGCCCCGTTGCCGGGAATCGGGATCGTCGACTCGATCGCGCTCTCGCCAAAGGTCTTGGTGCCGAGCAGCACCGCCCGGCGGTCGTCCTGCAGGGCGCCGGCGACGAGCTCGGCCTCGCGCGCGGTGCCGCCATTGACGATCGCGACGATCGGCAGCCCGCTGGCGAGGTCGCCCGGCGTCGCCGCGATGTGCTTTGTGCTGTCCGCCTTCCTGCCCTTGACGACGGCGATGTCGCCCTTGTCGATCAGCGCGTCGGCGGTCGCCACCGCGGCATCGAAATTCCCGCCCGGGTCGTTGCGCAAATCGAGGACGAAGCCGATCAGCCTGTCGCCGGATTGCTGCCGCAGATCCTTGACCGCCGAAGCCAGGCCGTCCGCGGTCTTGGCGTCGAACCCAGCGATGCGGATATAGCCGATCGTGCCGGTTTCGAGATGCGAGGTGATCGTCTTGTACTCGGCGGCGGCGCGCTTGACCGTGATCTCGCTCGGCGCGGCGGTGCCGCGGCGCACCAGCAGCTTGACCTCGCTGTCGACCGGCCCGCGCAGGCGCTGCTCGACATCGCCGAGCGAGAGGTCGTAGGTCGGCTCCTTGTCGATCATATAGATCGCGTCGCCGGGCTTTATCCCCGCATCGGCGGCGGGCGAGCCGTCGCGCGGTGAGACGACCTGAAGCTGACCGCCCTCGATCGTGACGACGAGGCCGGCCGAGCCGGATTGCTCGGGCGTCGGCGCTGCCTGCGCCTTGACCTCGGCTTCGGACAGATAAACCGCGTGCGGGTCCATCGCCTGCAGCATCCCGGTGATCGCGGTCGCGACCAGCCTGTTGTCGCCGACCGGCTCGACCGCGTCCTGACGGATCCGCTCGAACGCCTCGTCGAACAGGTTGAGCTGCTCGTAAACCGCGCTTTTGCCGCCCTTTGCCTGGGGAAAGGCGGAAACCGGCGCGAGGAGGGCGATCGAAAGGATCGCCGGAGCCCACTTGCGCATCAAATCCATACTCCCCGAAAACGCCCGCACACTAGCCAACGCGCCGGCTATTGCAATCTTCTCCGCGCTCGCCGCGGCGGATGCGGCGACCTATGATGCCATTCTGGCTTATTCAAGGCGGGGAGGAGCTGTGATGGCGGTTCGGCTCGGCGATGGCGCCTATACCTTCGAAGTCGATGAAAACTGGGCTAAAATCCCCGACGAGATCGCGCTCGGCGATGTCGCGGCGGTCGGCGTCGACAGCCGCGACAATGTTTACGCCTTCAACCGCGGCGACCACCCGGTCGCGGTGTTCGACAAGAGCGGCAACTTGCTGCGGACCTGGGGCGAAGGCGTCTTCAGCCGTCCGCACGGCGTGCATGTCGCGCCCGACGACACGATCTGGCTGACCGATGACGGCGACCATTCGGTGCGGCACTGCACGCTCGACGGCAAAATCCTCCTGACCCTCGGCATCCCCGGCAAGCCGACCCCCTATATGAGCGGCGAGCCGTTCCACCGCTGCACCCACACCGCGCTCTCGCCGCGGGGCGACTTCCTCTACATTTCCGACGGTTACGGCAACGCCCGCATCCACAAATACACGCCCGCCGGCAAGCTTCTGTCGTCATGGGGCGAGCCCGGCACCGGGCCCGGCGAGTTCAACATCCCGCACAATATCTGCTGCGACCCGGACGGGTGGCTTTACGTCGCCGACCGCGAGAACCACCGCGTGCAGATCTTCGACGGCGACGGCAAGTGGGAGACGCAGTGGAACTACCTGCACCGGCCCAACGGAATGTGCCTCGCCAAGGGGCACAGCCCGCTCTGCTATATCGGCGAGGGCGGGCCGGCCGGCGAGATCAACCGCAACTGGCCCAATATCGGGCCGCGGGTCAGCATCCACACGACCAAGAACCATGAGGTGATGGCCCAGCTCGGCCGCACCCCCGGCGGGATGGAGGCCGGCAAGTTCACCTCGCCGCACGGCATCGCCGTCGACAGCACCGGCAGCATCTATGTCGGCGAGCTCAGCGGCCGGTCGTGGTCCCGCTTCTCGGACGGCGACGCGCCGAAGAAGCGCCGGGTGATCCACAAGCTCGTCAAGGTGGCGGGTTGAAATGTAGATCACCGGTATATACATTTTTCCGGAAATGGAGACACCGAAATGCCCGTCCAACTTCGTGTGACCAAATGGGGCAACAGCCTCGGTCTGCGGGTGCCGCGCGACGTAGCGGCGCGTGCAGGGCTCACGGAGGGAGCTCGGGTCGATATCGAAGGATTCGAGGACGGTCGGATCGTGGTAACGCC
>DASUIE010000064.1:0-4198 GCA_036273175.1 Allostellaceae bacterium | reverse complement strand
GCGCGGTCGGAGGCCTCGCGCAGGCCGGGGTCGCTGGCGAGCGGCACCCCGGCCTCGAACAACGCCGAATAATATGCCGGTTCGTCGCGGGCGAAGCCGAGATAGGCGCGGCCAAGGCTTTGGAACGCCGCGAACGGCTCGGGCTTTCCTTCGCTCCACGCCGTCCGCAGATGCGTCTCGAACAGCTCGAACCCGCGCCGCGCGACATCGGCCATCAGCGCGTCGCGGTCGCGGAAATGCCGGTACGGCGCCGCCGAGCTGACCCCGGCCCAGCGCGCCGCGTCGGCGAAGGTGAACCCGGCAGGCCCCTTCTGCGCGATCAGGTTCAGCGCCGCCTCGATCAGCGCCTCGCGGAGGTTGCCGTGGTGGTAGCCGCGCCGCTCGCTCGGGTGTTTGCCGGTCCAGTTCATGTAAGGACAGTTTACATTACAAAGCGCGGGAAATCAGGCCGCAATCTCGCCGAGCTTGTTGCCGGCCAAACGCGGCACCCCGTACTCTGCACAAGAAATGGACGCCACGCACAATGCCGGGCTGCGCAGCATCACGGCCCGGCAATGGTTGATTTTGCTGTCGGTGCAGCTTTCGAGCCTGCTGTTCGGCATGACGATCACCCTGGCGAACGTGGTCCTGCCCCAGATTCGCGGCGCGCTCTCGGCGACCCATGACGAGATCGCCTGGGTCATCACGCTGAACCTGGTGGCGACCGCCGTCGCGACCCCGACCACGGGGTGGCTGGCGAGCCGGCTCGGCTGGCGCGGCGTGATGTTTTCCGGGGTCGCGGGGTTTACCGCCTTCTCGTTGCTCTGCGGCTTCGCCAACAGCCTGGAGACGCTGGTGCTGTTCCGCGTCGGCCAGGGGCTGTGCGGGGCCGTGATCATGCCGATGGGCCAGGCGATCGTGCTTGCCACCTTCCCGCGCGCGCTGCACGCGACGGTCATGGTGATCTGGGGCTTCGGCAGCGTCGTCGGGCCGGTCGCCGGGCCGGTGATCGGCAGCATGATCGCCGAGACCTATAGCTGGCGCGCGGTGTTTTTCATGATCGTGCCGCCCGGGCTCATCGCGATGGCGTTTGTCTGGTTTTCGCTCGCCGACAACACCGCGCGGACGCGCGCGCGCCTCGACTGGACCGGGTTTCTCGCCCTGTCGGTCGCGATGACCGGCCTGCAGCTGATGATCGACCGCGGCCAGCGGCTCGACTGGTTCGAATCGCCGGAGATCGTCGCCGATGCCGCCGTCGCCGGGGTCGCGCTGTGGATTTTCGCGGTGCACACGGTGACCTCGCCGGCGCCGTTTCTCGATCCGCGGCTTTTGCTCAACCGCAATTTCGCGATCGGACTGCTGATCGCCTTCTTCATGGGCATGCTCGCCTATACCAGCCTGGTGCTGTTTCCGACGCTGCTGCACGATCTTCGCGGTTATCCCGACAGCTCGATCGGCGAGCTCTTGGCGGCGCGCGGGATCGGCAACTGGTTCGCCTTTCTCGTCGTCGTCCCGGTCAGCCGCCGCTTTCCGCGGCTCACCGTCGCGCTGGGGCTGGCCGCGCAGGCCTACGCGGCGTGGTCGATGGCCAAGCTCAACCTCAACCTGAGCAGCTACGACGTGTTCTGGACCAACGCGCTGCAAGGGTTCGGCTTCGGCCTCGCATTCACGCCGATGACCGTCCTCGCCTTCGCGACGCTGCCGGCGACGCAGGTGACCGAGGCCTCGGGTGTCTTCACCCTGGTGCGGAATTTCGGCTCGAGCCTGTACATCTCGCTATCGGTCGTGTTGCTGGTGCGGTCGACCGCCAGCAACTACTCCCGCCTGATCGAATTCATCAATCCGTTCAACACGGCCTTGAGGCCGTCGGCGGCTCCGCACGCCTGGGACATCGGCGTGCCGAGCGGGCTGATGCGGCTCTCCAACGAGGTGCAGCGCCAGGCCTCGATGATCGGCTACATCAACGCCTTCTACCTGCTCGCCGCCACCGCCGCGGTCGCGGTCCCGTTCGTCTGGCTGATGCGGACCCGCCCGTTCGATCCGTGAGCGGTCAGCCCCCGGCGAGCCGGTAGCGCAGGAAATCCGCGATCGTCGGCGACAGCCCCAGCACTTTGGCCAGCTCGTCGGTCGGGAGCGAGACAAGGATCGACCCCAGCACCGCCGTCAGGGCGCCGGCGATCACGGCGGTGTTCATGACCTCGTAGTCGCGGTTGATGCATTGCGACAGCAACAGCCGAAAGACGAGCGAAAGCTGGAGGATCGGCGTCACCACCATCAGCGGCGCCACGGCGAGCGAGGCGTAGACGAAGGCCTGGGAGATCGCCACCAGCACCGCCGAGGAGAGAAACCACGGCACGTTCGCGCGGCTCATCGCTTTGATGTCGGCCCAGGAGCCGGGCTTGAGCAGGACCAGCGAAAAGAACAAGGTCGCCGCCGCATAGGCGAAACAGCCCGCGGCCGCCGTGGCGCTGCCCGGCGCGCTCAGAAAGGCCTGGCGGGCCATCAGCGGCGAGCTGCCGTAGCACACCGCCGCGCCGAACGCGAAGAGGTACCCGGCGACGATATGGGGCTGGAACGACGCCTTCTCCCGGCTTTTGCCGATCTTGGTCTGCGTCACGAACGAGCCGCCCAGCATCAGCGCCGAGCCGATGGCCTGAAGCACCGTGAATTTCTCGTGCAGCGTCGCCACCGCCAGCACCATCGCGACGGCCACTTGCAGCTGGACGACCGGCGCCGAGAGATTGACGCCGACGAGCTGGTTGGATTTGTAGTTGCAGTACCGGCCGAACACGAAATGCACGACGCCCTGGCCCGCCAGCCACGCGATCGCCACCGCCGGAAACGCCGCGAGCTGGCCGAGCTCGCCGAAAGCCGCGGTCATCGCCAGGAAGGAAAGCCCGCCGATCGGCACGGTCATCGCCATGCCTTGCAGCACACTGCCCGTCACCACCCCCCGGCGCATCGCCACATTGTTGAGGGCAAAGGTAAAGGCGCCGAGGGCGGCATACAGCACACCGAGCAAGTGACGTTCCCCCTCTACGCGCCGACCCCGCCGCGCCATTCTTCGAACAGCCGGAAGACCGCGGCAAGCGATTGCTGAGCCGGCCGATGAAAGACCCTTGACAGATGAGACCGCGGACGCGGCTTGAGGGGCCGCTTGACGGGTACGCCGCAACCCGCGAATAATCGCGCCATCCAAGGGGTGCCCCGATGAAGGGGCTGAGATACCGCTGGGTCCGCGGTTACCCGTCGAACCTGATCCGGGTCGTGCCGGCGTAGGGACAGGACATCTCGGCAAGGCGCCGAACTCCCGCTCCTACCCGCTTTCGGGCCGGATCCTCCAACGGAGCGCGTCATGCCCGATTCCGCCCCCCTGTCGAAGAACGCCGAGCCGACCGTCACGACCGGCGCGTTCCCGGCCTCGCGCAAGATCTTCGTCTCCGGCAAGCGCCACGGCGAAATTCGCGTCGCGATGCGCGAAATTGAGCTTGAGGCGAGCGCCAAGGAGGCGCCGATCCGCGTCTACGACACCTCGGGCGCCTATTCCGACCCGGCCGAAAGCCCGGACATCCATAAGGGCCTCGCCGAATTGCGCCGGTCGTGGATCGTGGCGCGGGGTGACGTCGACGAAATCGAGGGCCGGCACATCAAGCCCGAAGATAACGGGCTCAAGCGCGGCGAGGAATCGAACGTGCCGATCTTCGACCGAGCGCAGCGCACGGTGCTGCGCGCAAAGCCCGGCCAGGCGGTGACCCAGCTCGCCTACGCCCGGCGCGGCATCGTCACGCCGGAGATGGAATACGTCGCGATCCGCGAGAATCTCGGCCGCGAGGCTGCCGCCGAACGGGCGAAGGCCGACCTCGCCGACGGCCATTCCTTTGGCGCATCGATCCCCGAATACGTGACGCCGGAATTCGTCCGCGACGAGATCGCCCGCGGCCGCGCGATCATCCCCAACAACATCAACCACCCGGAAACCGAGCCGATGGCGATCGGCCGGAACTTCCTGGTGAAGGTCAACGCCAATATCGGCAACTCGATCGTCACCTCGTCGGTCGCCGAGGAAGTCGACAAGCTGGTCTGGGCGACGCGCTGGGGCGCCGACACGGTCATGGATTTGTCGACCGGGCGCAACATCCACACGATCCGCGAGTGGATCGTGCGCAACAGCCCGGTTCCGATCGGCACCGTGCCGATCTACCAGGCGCTCGAAAAAGTC
>DASUIE010000063.1:0-22451 GCA_036273175.1 Allostellaceae bacterium | reverse complement strand
GTCGCGCCCGACGGCAGAACGAGCGTGTCGCGGGCGCCAAACCGGCCGGCGCCATAGGCATCGCGGTAGAGCAGCGTGCCGAAAGCGGTCGCCGTGAGCTTCTCGTCGTCCCACTCGATACGAGCTTGACCGTTACCGGCGCTTCAGCCCCCGCAGTGTGCCGGTAACGCAGTCATCCCCTCAATTGCCGGCCAAGCTCCCCCGCGCCGCAATCTTAAATGGAGACTGAGCGGGTGTAAACTTGCGCGACGAGGGATGAGAAGGCCGGTGCCCAGGGGCGGAGTTGAACCACCGACACACGGATTTTCAGTCCGTTGCTCTACCAGCTGAGCTACCTGGGCGCACCGGCGAGAGGGGCTTATAGAGGAACAGGCTTTGGCCTGTCCAGGGCCGCTGCGGTATACCTTCTCCCATCAGGGAGGTGCCGATGGCCACGATACGCGACAAGAGCGAATACCACCGCCAGACTTATGAGCGGATGGACCGGCATTTCCACACTCCGGCCTGGACGCCGCGGCAGAAGCTGGCCCTCGCCGGGCGCATCCTCGCCGCCGAAGGGCATGACAGCGGCATCGCCGGGCAATTATCGGCGCGGGCGGAGCGGCCGGGCACCTACTTGATGCTGCGCTTCGGTCTCGGGCTCGAGGAGGCGGCGCCCGACAATTTGCTGCTCGTCGACGACGACCTCAACGTGCTCGAGGGCGAGGGCATGCCCAACCCGTCGAACCGCTTTCACCTGTGGCTCTACCGCCATAAGCCGCAGGTCAACTCGATCATGCACACCCACCCGCCCCACGTGTCGGCGCTGTCGATGATCGGCGTGCCGCTCGCCGTCTCCCACATGGACACGGCGGTCTTTCACGACGATTGCGTGTGGCTGCCGCACTGGCCGGGCGTGCCGTTCGGCGATGAGGAGGGTCGCATCATCTCCGCCGCGATCGGCGACAAGCGCACGATGCTCCTCGCCCATCACGGCCAGCTCGCCGCGAGCGCGACGATCGAGGAGGCGGCGGTGCTGGCGGTCCATATCGAGCGCGCCGCCAAGCTGCAGCTTCTGGCGATGGCCGCCGGCGAGATCAAGCGGATCGACCCCGCCCTCGCCCAAGAGGCGCACGACTATCGGCTCAAGGAACGGGCGGTCGGCGTCACCTTCGCCTATTACGCCCGACGGGCGCTGAAGCATGACCCCGAGGCCTCGCTGTTCGACGTCGAGCCGGGGCGGCGAGAGGCGGCCGAGTAGCGCGGCCTACAGGTCGAGCACCAGCTCGGCGGTCTTGGCCCGGGCACAGCAGGCAAGCAGAAACCGGGCGCGGTCTTCCGGCCGCAGGATTTCGTCGCGGTGGTCCGGCTCGCCGCCGAGATAGCGGGTCAGACAGGCGGCGCAATAGCCGAGCTCGCATGACGTCCGCATCGGAACGCCGTGGCGGCTCAGCGCGGCGGAGATCGATTCGCCCTTCTCCACCACGATCTCGCCGCCGCTGCGCACGAGCCTGACGACAAACGGTTTGTCGTCGGCGAGCGCCGCCGGCGGCGCGGCGGCCGGGCCGGTGAAAAACTCGAAATGCACGCTGCCCTCGGGCCAATGCGAGGAGGCCGCCGCCGCCGCCTTCATCAGCCCGGCCGGGCCGCAGTAATAGAGATGCGTGGCCACCCCCGGCTCGCGCAGCAGCGCCGCGATATCGAGACCCTTGGCCGGGTCGCCGCCGTCATAGTGGAACACCACCTGGCCCAGCGCGGCGAGAAACGACAGCTCGTCGCGAAAGGCCGTTTTCTCCGGCGCGCGGGTGCAGTAGTGGAGGCGGAAATCCGCCCGCCGCCGCTTCAATTCGGCGATCATCGCCATGATCGGGGTGATGCCGATGCCGCCGGCGATCAGCACATAGCGCTCGGCGCCCTCGACCAGATGGAAATGGTTGCGCGGCCACGACACCTCGACGATGTCGCCCGGCCGCACCGCGTCGTGCAGGTGGCGCGACCCCTCCCCGTCCTTTTCGCGCAGCACGGCGATGCAATAGCGGCGCCGCTCGGCCGGGTCGTTCCACAGCGAATAGTCGCGCCAGGCCCCGCCGGCGATCCGTACCGCGATATGCGCACCGGCGTTGAAGCGCGGCAAATCGCGCCCGTTGGGGTCGACCAGCTCGTAGCCGTTGATGTCTTCGGCCAGGTACGCGATCGAGCGGATGCGCAGTTCCATGCGGCCTTATACGGCATTAGCTCCCCGGCGTCGCCTGCGCGTCGGAGAAGAACAAATCCTTCCACGATTCCGGCTTGTGCTTGATGCGCTTGACCGCGGCCATGAAGTCGGCGAGGCGGCCGATCCCGGCTGGGGCGACCTCGTAGCTGAAATCGGGGTCGCCGATCATGTCGGTGAAATCCTCGACCGAGATCTCCTTGTTGCCGACCATCGCGACGAACATCTCCGCCGCCTCGCCGGGATTCTTGCGGATGACCTCGTCGGCGTCTTGCAGCGCGGCAAAGATCGCGGCGCAGAGCTTGGGGTTCGCCTCATGGAACTTTACCGGCCCGACCAGCAGCTCGTCGCTGTGCGGGCCGGCGATATCGAACGAATCCATGACCCGGTGAACGGCCGGATTGCCGAGCTCGTCATCCGTGTAGGGCGACCGCGAGAAATGCGCGTTGAGGTCGGACTTGCCGTCGAGCAGGTCATACGCGGCCTCGGCGTCCGAGCGCCCGCGGACCAGCGGGTCGAGCTTGTCGAAATGCTCCGGCCCCCATTCCCGCGCCGCCGCCATCTCGATGAAGAGCGCCGGGTCCGAGGTCTTCAGCGCCGGCACCGCGATGCGGTCCTGCTCGGAAAAATCGCGGATCGTCTGGACCGCCGGGTTGCGCGAGACGAGCACGTAGGGGATGCGCGACAGCGCCGCCAGCGCCCGCATGTCCTGCGGCGAGCCGAGCTTGCGGTCCCAGGCAACGATGAAATGACCGGGCGCGACCGTCGCCAGGTCCGCCTCGCCGGCAAGCAGCGTATCGACGGCGCCGGTCTTGCCGGGCGCCATCCACTGCACCTTGACTGGATCGAGGCCGAGCGCGGCGGCGTGCTTCTCGATGAGCTTGCGCTTTTCGACCACCATCAGCGGCAGTTCGGTCAGCGTGTAGCGCCGCGCGATCCTGGCCTCGCCGCTTTCGGCGCGCGCCGGCTGCGTCGCCGCCATCCCGGCGCCCAGTACCGCCGCTATCAGCCAAAAGCGCAATCGCCCGACTCCGCGCATCTACCCCGGCGCGAGTCTATCATCCCGCGCCGGCCGCCGCCCTATCGGTATATGCTGGCGCCTTCGAGGACGACCCCGGAGAAATGCCATGACCGGAATGCTCGACGGCAAGGCGGCGCTGATCACCGGCGCCGGCGGCGGGATCGGCCGGGCGGCGGCGCTGGTCTTTGCCCGGGAGGGCGCGCGGCTCGCGGTCGCCGACCTCGCCCCCGAAACAGCCGCCGAAACCGTGGCCCTGGTCAACGCCGCGGGCGGCCAGGCGATGTCGTTCTCGGGCGACGTCACCGACGCCGCGACGGTGCGCGCGATGGTCGACGGGACCGTCGCCGCCTATGGCCGCATCGACTGCGCCTTCAACAATGCCGGCATCGCGCCCTACCAGGTCGCGGCGAGCGGCAACAAGACCGCCGATTGGAGCGAGGACTCGTTCGACCGGATGATCGCGGTCAATCTGAAGAGCGTGTGGCTGTGCATGAAGGAGGAGCTGCGCCACATGCTTGCGCAGGGCGGCGGGGCGATCGTCAACACCGGGTCGATCGCCGGGCTCATCGGGCTGCAGACCTCGTCGGCCTATGTCGCGGCGAAGCACGGCGTTCTCGGCCTCACCAAGACCGCCGCGCTCGAATACGCCGACACCCCGATCCGCGTGAACGCGGTGTGCCCGGGCTTTATCAAGACCCGCATGACCGAGGACACGATGCGCCGGCGCGGCGACGCGATCATGGCGCAGATCCCGCAAAAGCGGATGGGCGACCCGGCCGAGATCGCCGAGATGGTGGCCTGGCTCTGCTCCGACCGCGCGAGCTACGTCACCGGCGCCTGCTACAACGTCGATGGCGGGTGGATGGCGGTTTGAGCGGCCCGACGCTTAACGTCGGGTGACCCCTTTTCGCCTCGCGCGGATGCGGACGACCGCCGCAAGCGCCTGATCGGCGTCGATGCTCCGTGCCGCCGGCATCAGACGCGCTACGATCCGTCCGCCATTGGTGATCGCGATCTCCCAGCTTTTCTTGCGTCCCGTTCAACGCTGGGACAGGGTGAGAGCGCTTTACAGGGGACGGCATCATGGCGAAGCGGGCGGAGGGGCGGGTTGCGCTGGTCACTGGCGGAGCGCGCGGGATTGGCGAGGCGACCGCGGACCGGCTCGCCGAGGACGGGGCGGCGATCGCGATCCTCGACCTCGACCTGGCTCTCGCCGAAGCGGCCGCGGAGCGGATCGGCTCGCGGCACGGCGTCGCATCGATGGGTCTGCGGGCCAATGTTTCCAATGCCGAGGAGGTCGACGCCGCCGTCGCCCGCATCGCCGGGGAATTCGGCTCGCTCGACATCCTTGTCAACAATGCCGGGATTCTTCGCGACAATCTGATCCACAAGATGAGCGATGACGATTGGGATGCGGTCGCCGCGGTGCATCTGAAGGGCGCGTTTCTGTGCTCGCGAGCGGCCCAGCGCGAGATGGTCAAGCGCAATTGGGGCCGGATCGTCAACCTGTCCTCGGTCTCGGCGCTGGGCAATCGCGGCCAGACCAACTACGCCGCGGCGAAGGCCGGGCTGCAGGGGATGGCGCGGACGCTGTCGATCGAGCTCGGCCGGTTCGGGATCACCGTCAACGCGGTCGCGCCCGGCTTTATCGACACCGAGATGACGCGGCAGACCGCGATCCGCATGGGCCGCGACCCCGAGGAATGGAAGGACGAGATCGCCCAGCAGATCCCGGTGCGCCGCGCCGGCGTGCCGCGCGACATCGCCAACGTCATCGCCTTCCTGTGCAGCGACGACGCTTCGTTCGTCTCGGGACAGGTCATCTATGTCGCCGGCGGCCCGCGCGGGTGACGTGACCTACGACCTCGTCACAATCGGCGAGACCCTGCTGCGCCTGTCGCCGCCGGGGATGCAGCGCCTCGACCAGGCGCGGCTGTTCGAGACCGGGATCGGCGGCAGCGAGCTCAATGTCGGCTGCGTGCTGGCGCGGCTGGGCCGCAAAGTGGCGTGGGTGTCGCGTCTGCCCGCCGGCCCGCTCGGCCGGATCATCGACGGGGAGGCGCGGCGCCACGGCGTCGACACCGCCTGGGTCAAGACCATCGACGACGCGCGGCTCGGGCTGATGTTCTTCGAGGCCGGCCCCGCCCCGCGCAACGCCCGCGTCATCTACGACCGCAAGAACTCCGCCGCCGCCGGCATGGAATTCGGCGACGCGCCCTGGGAGACGCTGGCCGCGGAGAGCAAGCGGGTGCACCTGTCGGGTATCACCCCGGCGCTGAGCCGAAGCTGCCGGGACCTCGTCGTCGCCATCGCCGGGCTGGCGGCCGGAAAGCTCTCCTACGACCTCAACTACCGCGCCACGCTGACGACCGCAGCGGAGGCTCGCGCCGTGCTCGACGCTGTGGCGCCGCATCTCGACATGCTCGTCGTCGCCGAGCGCGACGCGCAGAGCGTGCTGGGCTTTGCCGAGTCGGGCGAGCGCCTCGCCGAAGCTGCCGCCGCCCGCTACGGCGCGCGGCTGGTGGCGCTGACCCGGCCGCCGGGGAGCGACACCGGCGATCTGCTGCTCGCGGACGGGGTATTGCGCGAGGCGCCGCGCTATCCGGTCGAGATCGTCGACCGGATCGGCGCCGGGGACTCGTTTGTCGCCGGGCTCCTGCACGGCATCCTCGACGGGGATCTCGATCTCGGGATCCGGCTCGGCGCCTATCTCGGCGCGCTCGGCCTGGCGACGCCGGGCGACATCAACTACCTCGGACCCGAAGACCTCGAGGCGTTCCGCGCCGATACCGTCGGCCGCCTGCTGCGGTGATCGAGCCCGCCACCGACATCGCCACGGTCCGCGCGCTGTTCGAGCGCTACGCCGCGTCTCTGCCCTTCGACCTCGCCTACCAGGATTTTGCCGCCGAGCTCGCCGGGCTTCCCGCGCCCTACGCGCCGCCGGGAGGCGCCTTGCTCGTCGCGCGGGGCGGGCTCGGCGTGGTGGGGGTCAAGCAGCTCGCGCCGGGCATCGCCGAGATCAAGCGGCTCTACGTCATGCCGGAAGCGCGCGGCCGCGGCCTCGGCGAGGCGTTGCTGCGCCGGGCGATCGACGCGGCGCGCCTCCTCGGTTATGCACGCGTCCGCCTCGACAGCCACCGCCCGAGCATGGGCGCCGCGATCGCGCTTTACGGCCGCCTGGGCTTTATCGAGATCGCGGCTTACGGCCCCGATCTGGGCGGGGAGATCGCGTTTTTCGAAATGACCCTGGCCTGAGCCGCATCACCGCCACAGGGCAAAACCGAAATCCTTGTTGTTTGGGGAGGTGTTGTAGAAGGCCCGGCCGAGCAGTCCATCGGCGATACCCTGATCGATCAGCTCGCGGAATTTCAGCGGCGTGTAGTAATGCACATGCACGGAGTAGTTCCGGGCGATCAGGCTATCCACCGTGTTGTAGGGCGCCGTGAACCGGCACCACTTCTCGAACTTGGCGCGCGTCAGCGACCAGACATCCCCGTCGCGCTCGGCCAGCCACTCGGCCACGGTGCTGGGCGGTTGCCGCAAGTCGAAGCAGTAGCGGCAGTCGGGGACGACCCCGACGATCACGCCGTCCGGCTTCAGCTTCCGCGACCAGTTCGCGAGCACGCCGAGCGGGTTCATCAGATGCTCGAACACATGGTTCGAGAAAATGAAGTCGAGCGAGCCATCCTCACAGCAGTCGATCCGCTGCGCATCGCCGATGATATAGCGCTCCCAGAGCGCGCGATCCTGCGGCGTCGGCTCGCGCGTCTTGTCGTAGGTCCGCAGCCACTCATCGGCCGGCATGGTCTCGACGTAGCGGACGTCCAGGTCCGGAGACGGCTTGACGATCGGGTTCGCGCCGGGGCCGACCTCGACGCCGGTTCCGTGCAAAAGGTCTTTCAGAGCGGCGCGCGGGTCGAAAGCCGGCCCGGACGCAATGCGGAGCGGCGACTTCGCCGCGTTGCGGATGGTGATCTCGAAGCCGGACGCCGCCTCCGCCCAGCATGGCCAGGTCAGGAGCGGATCGATCTCCTCGGCGCGGCCGGAATAGGCAAACAGGCAGGCGGAACGGCTGGCATCCAGCGACCGGATCAGGATTTCGACATTTATCGGACCGCCCTTCAAGGTCGGCGCGAGCTTCCACCCAAGGTCACGCGGCGATGTTGCCAGACAGTGGAACTCATGAGCGTTCTCTAGGGTTAGAGCGGCGTACGGGCTCAGAACCACGCCATAGATGTTCTCCGGCTTCGGGTAGCGAATGGCCTCGACGGTGCCGTCGGCGATGCGGACGGCTCGGTCATTCCGGCGAACGATGTCGTAGAGGTTCATAGTCCCATACCGGCTAGCAGTGGACCTCCCCAGATTGACACAACAGATAGGCGTTGGTCACCGGCTGGGTGACGAGGGAAAACACGTTCAGCACCTTTGTGAGCGGCGTCGAGGCGGCATCGGCGACGTAGACGACATCCTTGTCGCGCAGCGGAAACCGCCGAGCCCAGCCATACGACTTCATGTCGGCGAGATCGAGCTTATAGGCGACCGGCGCCGTGCCGTTCCCGGCTTCGCGCATCGGCCGCGCGCCAAACGCCGCGATCAGCGCGTCGTTCTCGTAGCGCAGCAAGAACACCGCGCGGGGGTCGGCGAGCCGATCCGAAAGGCCGCCCGCCTGGGCCAGCGCCTCGCTCAGATAGACCCGGTCGGCGTTGAAGGTCACCGCCTTCTGCTTGCCGGTCGCGCCGAACACGCTGATCACCCGCGGCCGCCTTACCAGGGTCAGCACGTCGCCGGGCCGGGCGTAGATGTTTTCGTCGGGCTCGGCGACCAGCGTCTCCAGCGGGATTGTCGCCGTGATCCCGCCGCGCGACAGCTCGACAAAGGTGTCTCGCACCGGCGCCCGCGCTCCTCCCGCGGAGGCGATGACATCGAGGAGCCGCGTTCCGCCGCTCGATAGCTGCACGCGAGCGCCGTGGACCAGCTCTCCGGTGACCGTCACCGAGTTGGTGTCGCTGCTCTTGACGAGGATCAGCGCCTGGGGGTCGATCGCCTGGCCGCCGAGCGCCTCCTCGATCTTGTGCTGGACCGCGCTCGGCGTCAGCCCGGCAACCTTGATCCGCCCGCCATAGGGGATGCTGATGCCGCCATCGGGGCCAACCGGCTGGTCCGGGATGCGCGTGCCGGAGCGTCCCGTGGGCTGCAGCGATTGCAGGATGAGCTGCCCTTGCGGGGTCTCCTTCAGTTTCGTCAGGATTTCAGTCTGCTCGGTCGGGGTCAGCGCATGATCCTTGGGCACGGGGATGCCGGCGGCGCGAAGCTTGTCGGCGAACTGGTCGGCATTCGGCAGCGAGGCATGCAGAGAGCGGCCGAAAAGCCCGTTTTCGGTGCTTTCCCAGATCGTCACCGCAACGACATCGCCGATCGCGACCGGCAATTCGGGCGGCGGCTGATACTTCTTGAACCGGGTGTGAAACGGCGGATGCGGCTGAGCCGACAGCGTGTCGACGACCCGGTCGTCGATCGCGACGATGCTGAACCGCCCCTCGCCGCCCTGGTCTACCAACTCGCTGCGCAGCGGCCCCGTGCTCGGCGCCATCGAGCAGCCGGCGAGAACGGACAGGAGCGCGGCGAAGACAACCCAGTTCATTCGCCTGTTCTAGCACGCCGCCCGGCGCCGAATAAGGGTCGCAAGCCCGAATGACGCCGCTAGAAGTGGCGGTAGCCCGGCCTTTCGAGGGGGATGGGCTGTCCCCGGGCATCGAGGAGCCGCGCGCCCTCTCCCGCCGCGACGGCCCCGATCGCCGTCACCGCGACGCCGGCTTCGCTCGCGGCGCGGCGGATCGCCGCTTCGGCATGGGGCGGCGCGGTGAACAGCAGCTCGTAGTCGTCGCCCGCGACCGCCGCCTGCGCGGGATCGGCGCCGGCCGCCTTCGCCGCCGGAGATAAGGGCAGGTCTGGCGCCCGCACCGTCGCCGACACGCCCGAGGCCTCGCAGATGTGGCCGAGATCGGCGACGAGCCCGTCCGACACGTCGAGCATCGCATGGGCAAGCCCGGCGAGGCTCGGCCCCAGCGCGGTGCGCGGCTCGGGAAGCTGAAATCGTCGGGTCAGCGCCGCGCGGTGCGTCTTGGCCAGATCCGCGTAGTCGCCTTTCAGCACCGCGAGACCCAGCCCGGCATCGCCGATCGTGCCCGAGACCCAGACCGCATCGCCGGGCTGCGCGCCGCTGCGGCGGATTTCCGCGCCCTCGGCGACATCGCCGATCGCGGTCAGCGCCAATGTCGCCGGTCCGGAGGTCGAGACCGAGTCGCCGCCGAGCAAGGCGACCCCGAAAATCCGCTGGTCCTCGGCAAGCCCGGCGGCGAAGCGCGCGACCCAGGCATCGTCGAGCGAAGCCGGCAGCGCGCTCGCGAGCAGATAATGGAACGGGTGCGCGCCCATCGCGGCGAGGTCGGAAAGATTGGTGCGGAGGAGCTTGCGCGCCACGAGGTCGGGCGGATCGTCGGGGAGGAAATGCACGCCGGCCACCATCGCGTCGACCGTGACGACGAGCTTGCGGCCCGGCTCGCAGCCGATGAGCGCCGCGTCGTCCGTGAGCCCGAGCCCGCCCGGCCCGGCAAGCGGCGCGAAAAAGCGCCCGATGCGGCCGAATTCGCCGAGACCGTTCGGCGTCACGGCCTAAATCTCGGCGGGGCGCAGCGTGCGGGCGAGATGGTCGAGCACGCCATTCGCGAGCCCCGGCTGGCGTCCCTCGAAGAAGGCGTGGGCGATGCCGACATATTCGCTCATCGTCACCCGCGGCGGGATATCGGGACGGTGGACGATCTCGAACGCGCCGGCTTCGAGCAGCAGACGCAGGATCGTCTCCAACCGGGCAAGCGGCCACTCCTCGGTCAGGGAAGCGGCGATGGCCTCGTCGAGCCGGTCGCGGTCCTTGGCGACGCCGCGTACGATCTCGCCGAACAGCACCTCGTCGGCCTCGCCGTAATGCTCTTCGTCGATCGGCTGGCCGAGCCGGTGGCTGGCGAATTCGCGCACGACGCCATCGGCGCCGAGCCCCGGGTTCAATTCAAGCTGATAGAGCGCCTGCACCGCCGCCAGCCTCGCCGCGCGCCGCCTGCGTCCGCCGGATTGGCTCAACGGCCGGTCCCGGCGAAGCGGTGCCTGAGCGCGACCATCGTCAGGCACGCCTTGGCCGCCTTGCCGCCCATGTCGCGGCCGTCGGGCGAGCTCCGGGCCAGCGCCTGCGCCTCGTTCTCGCAGGTTGCGATGCCGAAGCCGACCGCCAGCCCGTCGCGGCAGGCGAGGTCTTGCAGGCCGCGCGTGCTCTCGTTGCAGACATGGTCGTAATGGCTGGTCTCGCCGCGGATCACGCAGCCGAGCGCGACATAGCCGTCGAACTGCCCCGATTGCGAGGCGAACTTGATCGCGCCGGGTAGCTCGAAGGCGCCGGGCACGGTCACCGCCTCGAAGGTCGCCCCGGCCTCGGCCAGCGCCCGCTCGGCGCCACGCCGCAAGAGGTCGCTGATATGCGTGTAATAGCGGGCCTCGACGAGAAGAATGTGCGGCGCCTGCGTCATGTCCTGGCCTCTAAGAGCCGCGCGACGTAGCGCGCGATCGGGTCGATCTCGAAATTGAGGCGGTGCCCCGGCTGGGCCTCGCCGAGCGTCGTGTGGGCAAGCGTGTAGGGGATGATGTTGACCCCGAACTCGCGGCCCGAAATCTCGTTGACGGTCAGGCTGATCCCGTCGAGCGCGACCGAGCCCTTGCTCGCGACCAGCGCTGCGAAATCGGCCGGGGCGCGGATCGTGAAACGCACCGACTCGGCGTCGGGCCGGCGCGACACGATCTCGGCGACGCCGTCGACATGGCCCGAAACGATGTGACCGCCGAACTCGTCGCCAAGCTTGAGCGAGCGTTCGAGGTTCACCGGGCTGCCCTCGCGCCAATCGCCGAGATTCGAGCGCGACAGCGTCTCGCCCGAGGCCTGCACCCGGAACGCCCCCTCTTCGAGCGAGACGACCGTCAGGCAGCAACCCGAGCAGCAGATCGACGCGCCGAGCTCGATCGAGACGATGTCGTATCCGGTGGCGATGGTCAGCTCGAGCCCGTCGCCGCGCACGACGCGCCGCACCCGCCCGAGATCGGTGATGATGCCGGTGAACATCGCGCTAGGCTAGGAGCCTCGCCCGCCCCAGGCAAGAGCGGGGCACCAAACCGCCGGGGCCTGCGTTGACCCCGTATGATGAGACACCTGGCCTTGGCCGCCGCGGCGGCGTTGTCCTTCCTGCCCGCGGGCGCGTTCGCGCAAGCCGGCTCGACCCTGCCCGACCCGCCGATCCCCTGCTCCGCCTTCGCCCGCACGGATGGCGGCGGCTGGACCGTCACCGCGCCGGCGATGCTCGATTTTCACGGCATGCTGGTGAGCTTTACGGTCGGCACCGAGTTCGCGCCGGGATCGACCCCGCATGGCCTCGCGCTGCCGGTAATCCTCGACCGCGAATGCGGCAACCGCGCGTCTCACGGGCTGCGGCGGTAGGTCTCCACGACATCGCCGCCGATAGTCACGCTCGACACCAGCTCGAAACGCGGCGCGTCGGCGAGCCGCGCGAGGCCGAGCGCGGCGATGGCCGGGATGCCTTCGCCGCCGATCGCCATCGGCGCGCGCATCCAGACGAGGCGGTCGACCAGCCCGGCGGCGAGAAGCGAGGCGGCGAGCCGGCCGCCGCCCTCCACGAGCACGCGGGTCAGGCCGCGCGCGCCCAGCACCCGCAGCGTTTCGCCGAGATCGGGGGGCGCCGGGACGACCTCGACACCGCGGGCGCGCAATTCCGGCGCGTCAGGGGCGGCAGTCAGCACCCAGCAGGGCGGCGCGAAGACCCGCGCGGCGGGCGGGATGCGCAAATGCCGGTCGAAGACGATGCGCAGCGGCGAGCGGTCCGTGAGGCCAGGCAGGCGGCAGGTCAGCTCCGGGTCGTCGGCGATGACCGTGCCGGTGCCGACGAGGATCGCGTCGTGGCCGGCGCGCAGGGCATGGGCCCGCTCGCGCGCCGCCGGGCCGGTGATCCAGCGGCTCTCGCCGCTCGCCGTGGCGATCCGGCCGTCGAGGGTTGCGGCGAGCTTCAAGGTCACCAGCGGGCGGCCGGTTCTTACCCGCTGCAGGAAGCCCGCATTGACCTCCTCGGCCTCGGCGGCGCAGAGCCCCTCATCGACGACGATCCCGGCCGCACGCAGCCGCGCCAGCCCTTTCCCGGCGACGCGGGGATCGGGATCCTCGATCGCGGCGGCGACGCGCGCCACCCCGGCGGCGATCAGCGCGCCGGCGCAAGGCGGCGTCTTGCCATGATGGGCGCAGGGTTCGAGCGTGACATAGGCCGTCGCGCCCTTCGCGGCGGGTCCGGCACGACGCAGCGCCTCGGTCTCGGCATGCGGGCGGCCGCCCGGCTGGGTCCAGCCGCGACCAACTACCCGCCCTTCGTTGACCAGAACGCAGCCCACCGCCGGGTTGGGCCAGGTATTGCCGAGCCCGCGCCGCGCCAGCGCCAGCGCGGCCCGCATCGCGGCGAGGTCGTTCAGCAGTCGCCGTCCGCGGCGATCCGTCCGACGAACTCGCCGAAATCCTTGGCCTCGCGGAAATTGCGGTAGACCGAGGCGAAACGGATATAGGCGACCTGGTCGAGCGAAGCCAAGGCCTCCATCACCAGCTCGCCGATCATGTCGCTCGGGATATCGGTCTCGCCCGAGCTTTCGAGCTGGCGCACCATCGAGTTGATCATCCGCTCGACCCGCTCCGGCTCGTGCGGCCGCTTGCGCAGCGCGACATAGATCGAGCGGGCGAGCTTGTCGCGGTCGAACGGCTCGCGCTGGGCATTCTTCTTGACCACGGTCAGCTCGCGGAGCTGGACCCGCTCGAAGGTCGTGAAGCGCGCCGCGCAGTTTGGGCAGAAACGCCGCCGCCGGATCGCGCCGCGGTCGTCGGTCGGACGCGAATCCTTTACCTGGGTGTCATCGGTGCCGCAGAACGGACAGCGCATCTCCTCCCCTCCCTCGTCACCAACCCGGCCCGGTGTAGATCGGGAAGCGGTCGCACAGCGCCGCCACCGCGCCGCGCACCCGCGCCTCGCAGGCGCCGTTGTCGTCGGGCCGCTGCGCGAGGCCGCGCAGCACCTCGGTGATCCATTCGCCGACCTGGCGGAACTCGGCGACGCCAAAGCCGCGCGTCGTCGCCGCCGGCGAGCCGAGGCGCACGCCCGAGGTGACGGTCGGCTTTTCCGGGTCGAACGGAATGCCGTTCTTGTTGCAGGTGATCCCGGCGCGCTCCAGAGCCTGCTCGGCGGCGCGGCCGGTCAGCCCCATCGGGCGCAGATCGACCAGCATCAAATGCGTGTCGGTGCCGCCCGAGACGATCGCAAGCCCGCCCTCGACCAGAGTCGCGGCGAGGGTCTGCGCGTTCTCGACGACGGCCTTGGCATAGGCGGCGAAGCTCGGCTTGAGAGCCTCGCCGAACGCCACCGCCTTGGCCGCCACGGCATGCATCAGCGGGCCGCCCTGAAGACCCGGGAAGACGGCCGAATTGATGCGCTTTCCGATGTCTTCGTCGTTGGAGAGGATCATCCCGCCGCGCGGGCCGCGCAGCGTCTTGTGCGTCGTCGTGGTCACGACATGCGCGTGCGGCAGCGGGCTCGGATGCGCGCCGCCGGCGACGAGACCGGCGAAATGCGCCATGTCGACCATCAGATAGGCCCCGACCCGGTCGGCGATCGCGCGGAACCGGGCGAAGTCGATGATCCGCGGATAGGCGCTGCCGCCGGCGACGATGATCTTGGGCCGGTGCGCCTCGGCCTGGCGCTCGACCTCGTCGAAATCGATGCGCGCGTCTTCCCGGTGGACGCCGTAGGTCGCCGGCTTGAACCACTTGCCCGAGATATTCACCGTGGCGCCGTGGGTCAGGTGGCCGCCGGCCGCCAGCGACATGCCGAGGATCATGTCGCCGGGCTGCATCAGCGCGAGGTACACCGCCTCGGTCGCCGGCGCGCCGGCATGCGGCTGGACATTGGCGAAGGCGCAGTTGAACAGCCGCTTGGCGCGATCGATCGCGAGGCTCTCGGCGACGTCGACAAACTCGCAGCCGCCGTAATAGCGCCGCCCCGGGTAGCCCTCGGCGTATTTGTTGGTCAGCACCGAGCCCTGCGCCTCGAGCACCGCGCGAGACACGATGTTCTCGCTGGCGATCAGCTCGATCTGCGATTGCTGGCGGCCGAGCTCGCGAGCGATCGCCTGGGCCAGCTCGGGGTCCGCGGAAGCCAGCTCGTCGGCGAAAAATCCATTGGCCGGCGAGGATTGCGAGCGGATAGCGGATGAAATCGCCAGGGGAACACCTATCGGATCGCGGAAGGAATAAGCGCAGGCGCAACCTACCATATGTCGAGTGCGATTGTCAGCCGGCTACCATAAATCGCGTTTTTTGCGGCTATTTAGCTTGTTATCCAGCGTTCGGGCCGAGCGATGAAGAACTCGCGGCCGATGCGGCAGGATCAGCCGTTAGGGGTATCGGAGGCAGACAATTATTACATGAACCTTACAACACTAAATCCGAATGCGAACAGTCGTCGTCAGCAAGGCTTACTATCGATTACTATATCCTCCCTTATGTTTCGGTTGACACTCTAGATTCGCTCTGCAATGTTGAACCGCCGAACCCCCGGCGACCATCGAGGTAAATCATGCCAGAACTTGCTGTGCCTAAGGTGGCCGAAGACGAATTGCTGCGCATGACAACCGAAGTCGTGGCTGCGTATGTGAGCAACAACACGCTGGCGACCGGACAAGTGGCCGAAATCATCCACTCCGTTTACAATTCCCTGCGCGGATTGGACGGCCAGACAGCCGAGCCGACGAGCGAGCCGCTCAAGCCCGCCGTCCCGGTGCGCAAGTCGATCACCCCCGAGTACCTGGTCTGCCTCGAAGACGGCAAGAAGCTCAAGATGCTCAAGCGGCATCTGCGCTCGACCTATGGGATGACGCCCGACGAATACCGGGTGAAGTGGGGGCTCGGGGCGGACTATCCGATGGTCGCGCCCAATTACGCCGAGCAGCGCTCCGCCTTCGCGAAGAAGATCGGGCTCGGGCGGGGCACCGGCCGTCGAACGACGCGCGGCAAGAAATAGGCTATGTCTCGGCGGGACTCATCCAGAGCTGGAACCAGTCCCGCACGCCGCTCTGACTGAGCCGCCCGCGGAAATACTCGAAGAGCTGCTCCTCCGCGCGCCGATTGCCGCCGAGTTCGACAGCGAAGCCGTTGCCGGCCAGAAACGACACGGCGGCGCGATAGGCGGTCGCCTCGTTGGCGGCGGCAAAGGCGCGAGCCCCGGCGATCGCGACGAGGAGCGACATCGCCAGCGTCGCGTAGTCCTGATCCATGAAATAGACCCAGACGTTCCAGGGCCGCCGCACCGCGATCTCAAGCGCCGCGCGGTCGCGAAGCGCGTGCTCCGCGCCCGCCTTATCCGCCTCTTCCTGATTTAACGCGACGACCGCGTCGGCGGTGAGCCAGCGCGGCTCGGCCGCCACCTAGCGCAGCCGCGCCGCCAGCGCCGGCAGCACCGCGATGTCGATCCCGTTCGCCGCGGCCTGCGCGATCAGCGCCATCGGATCGGCGCCCTCGCGCAGGCGGGTCAGCGACCACACCAGCGTCGAGCGCGTGCCGCTGCGGCAATGCGCGACGACCGGCCCTTTGGCCGCGGCCAGCACCGCGGCAAAGGCGTCGACATCGGCCTTGGTCAGCGTCGCGGCGACGAACGGAATGTGGTGATAGGCGATGCCGCGCGACTCGCACAATTTGCGCGCATCCGCCGCGGAAAGCTGGCCCGGGTCCTCGCCGTCGGGGCGGTTGTTGATGATGGTCTTGATGCCAGAATCGGCGAGCGCCTCGATATCGGCGCGGTCGAGCTTGCCGGCGGCGCTGAGACCAGGCGCGAGTTGAGCGAGCGGGGGCAACGACGGCATGCGGACGGCTCCATGATTGGGTGGCCTAAACTTGCAGGCGGCCGCGGTGCCGTCACCTGAAAAATACGACGATCGCGACAACGACAACCGCAACGGCGATGGCCAAGACCACACCTCCCCAGCGCGCTGGGTGGACGGACGGATTGCGGCGCGTGCCGGCGAGGGGATTTTCGGCGGGGCTTTCGCTAAAGGCCTGCATGCGCCGCTTGTTGGGCCTGATGACCAAGGCCGTTCCTCCCGCTAAGCCGTCTGTCGCTCCGAACGAGAGGCGAGGCCGCTTGTTCCAAAACGCCGATGGCCGGCGCGAGGCCGGCCATCGTAATTGGGGGAAGATAAAACGGTTAGGCTGCGAACTGGCCCGGCCGCTGGACGAGGTCGCCGGCGCGGATCCAAAACCGCTCAAGCCGCCCGAGCGTCACCAGCACGGCTTCGAGGTCCTCGCCGGTCACGGCGGTCTGCGACAGCAATTCGATATGGCGCCGATGCATCGTGCTGAGCCGGTCGCGGAGCTGGCGCCCCTTGTCGGTCAGCCGCACATGGATCGAGCGGCGGTCGTGCACCGAGCGCTCCTGCGCCAGATAGCCGTTCTCGACCATCTTCTTGACGTTGTAGGAGACGTTGGAGCCGAGATAGCAGCCGCGCAACGTCAGCTCGCCGACCGTCATCTCCGCGTCGCCGATATTAAACAACATCATGCCCTGCACGTTGTTGATATCGTGGATGCGCAGCCCGTCGAGCTCCAGCTTGACCACTTCGAGAAAGTGGCGGTGCAGCCGCTCGACAAGGGAAATGACGTCGAGATAACGGTTCGGTGACGGCATAGATAGGCCTCGCATGGCGACACTCGTGCCGCCAAGTTAGACCCGGTTTTATTAAATTTTCGTTGTCAGGCCTTGCCGCGGACGAACTGCATGATCCCGGAGAAGTCGAGCGGTCCGCCGCCGCCGTCAACGAAGAGCTGGTAGAGGTTCGCCGCCGCCGACCCCATCAGGCTCGGCGCGCCGCTGCTGCCTGAGGCGGCCTGCGCGAGGCGCAAATCCTTGAGCATGTTCGCCGCGGTGAACCCGGCCGCGTAGCCCCGGTTGGAAGGCGCCGCCGGCACCGGACCCGGCATCGGGCAGTAATTGTTCATCGCCCAGCACGAGCTGGTCGAGGTGCTGCAGATGTCCCACAGCGTCTGCGCCGGAAGCCCGAGCTTTTCGGCGAGAACGAACCCCTCGCAGACGCCGATCATCGACACGGCGAGGATCATGTTGTTGCAAATCTTGGCGGTCTGGCCGGCGCCCGACGGTCCGGCATGGACGATCGTCTTGCCCATGTTCTTCAAGATCGGCTCGCCGCGCGCGAAGGCGGTGCCCTCGCCGCCGACCATAAAGGTCAGGGTTCCCGCATCGGCGCCGATCGTCCCGCCCGAAACCGGCGCGTCGAGCATCTCGAGGCCGGCCTCCTTGGCCGCGGCGGCAACCGCGCGGGCGGTCTCGACATCGATCGTCGAGCAGTCGATCAAGAGCGCGCCCTTCTTGGCCCGCGCGATGATGCCGTCGGGGCCGAGATAGACCGCGCGCACCTGCGGCCCGGCCGGGAGCATCGTGACGACGATGTCGCCCGCGGCCGCGGCCTCGAACGCGCTCGCGGCGACGTGCCCGCCCTGCTCCTCGAATGCCTTGAGCGGCGCGGCGACGATATCGAACCCGGTGACATGATGCTGCGCCTTCAGGAGGTTGGAGGCCATCGGCGCCCCCATATTGCCGAGGCCGATAAAACCGATCGTCGCCATCGCCGTGTCCCTTTCAGTCGAAATCGAGCTCGCCCGCGCCAAGCGGGGCAAAATAGGCATCGACCGCCGCCCCGTCGATCTCGGCGAGGGTCGCCGGCCGCCAGTTCGGCTTGCGGTCGCGGTCGACGATCAGAGCCCGCACGCCCTCGTAGAAATCGTGGCCGGCCATGACGTGCTGGCTGATGCGGAATTCGAGCTTGAGCGCGGCGTCCAGGTCATAGCCGCGCCCGACGGTCATCTGGCGCAGGAAGATCTTGAGGCTGGTCGGCGAGGCACTCAGCACCGCCTTGCGGGTCTCGTCGTCGAGCCCGGCGACAATCTCCTCGACCGTGTCGGCGGCGTAGAGCCGGTCGATCTCGGCTTGCCGGGCCTTGAGCGGCGGCGGCCCCGGGTCGGCCGCGAAGGCATCCGCCCCCTCGCCCCGCGCGAGGCCTTCGAGCAGGGCCTCCAGCCGGTCCGTGGGGATGAAATGCGTCGCCAGCCCGCAATAGAGCGTGTCGGCCGCGCCGAGCCTAGCGCCGGTCAGGCCGAGATAGCGTCCGACCCTTCCGGGGCAGGCGTTCAGGAACCGCGTCGCCCCGACATCGGGGAAAAGGCCGATCCCGTTCTCCGGCATCGCGAAAACGGTGCGCTCGGTCGCGACGCGGGTCGCTCCGTTGAGCGCCATCCCGGCGCCGCCGCCCATCGTGATCCCGTCGATGATCGCGATGTAGGGCTTCGCATAGCGGTGGACACGACGGATCAGCCGGTATTCCTCGCGGAAGAAGTCGCGGGTGAGGCCCGGATCGGGACCCGACCCCTGGTGTTTGCGCGATCGGCCCGCCTCGTAGATCGCGCGGATGTCGCCGCCGGCGCAGAAGGCGCGGTCGCCGGCGCCCTGGATCGCGACCGCGGCGACCGCCGGATCGCTCTCCCAGGCGCGCAGCACCGGATCGAGCCGGCGGTACATGTCGAGGGTGAAGGCGTTGAGCGCCTGCGGCCGGTTCAAGGTCACAAGCCCAAGCGCGCCGCGCAGCTCGAACAGGATGTCGTCGTTCACACCGGCACCGTTCCCCTGACGACGTTGCGGTGCATGACCCGGCGGTAGCGGGTCATCTCGTAATTGGCGACGGCGCGGTGGAGGGTGCAGCGGTTGTCCCACACGATCAGGTCGCCCGGCCGCCAGCGATGCGCGTAGGTAAATTCGGGGCGCGTCGTATGGGCGAGGAGATCGTCGAGCAAGGCCGCGCCTTCCGCCTCCGGAAGGCCCTGGATGTGCTGTGCGTGGTTGCCGAGATAGAGGGCCTTGCGCCCGGTTTCGGGATGGGTGCGGGCGAGCGGATGGTCGACCGGCGGCAGGGTCGCGGCGTAGTAGCCCTGGCGCCGCCCCGCCTCCCACTGGAAGACGACGCGCAGCCCGTCGATCCGCGCCCGCGTCGCCTCGGGCAAGGCGGCGTAGCCGGCAGCGGTGTCGGCGAACTCGGTGTCGCCGCCCTCCGGCGGCAGCTCGACCGCGTGGAGCGTCGTCAGCAGCGGCGGCACGGCGTAATAAGGCTTGTCGGTGTGCCAGCGGTAGTTGGCGCCCTTGGCGAACTTGTCGGAGGGGTTGCCGTCGGCGTCGACATTCGCGGTGACGTGGGCGACGTCACGGCGCTTGCTTTCGGCGCGATGACCGCCATGCGCCTCGACCTCGCCGAATTGCGCCGTGAAGCGGTACTGCGCCTCGCGGTCGAGGGTCTGGCCGGGGAAGACGACGACGCGGTGCTCGCGCAGCGCCGCCCACACCGCATCCCGCGCCGCCGCGCCGAGCGGCCGCGACAGGTCGAGGCCGGGAAGGCGAAAGCCGAGCGTCACGCCACCAGCTTGTGCAGGAACCCGGTGCGCTGCGCCGCGCCGGCGCTGATAAAGGCGCCGTCCTGCCCGGCGAGGATGAAGCGCGCGCCCATCTCGATATAGCGCGGCATGATCGCCTCGTTGTAGATGCCGGCCATCCCCGGAAATTTATTGTGCTGCTTGCAGGCGGCGATCATCGCCTTGTAGGCCTCGCCGACCTTCTCGTTGCCGAAATCGCCGTGGATGCCCAGCTCGGCGCACAAATCGTTGGTGCCGATCAGCAGCACGTCGACCCCCGGCACCGCGGCGATCTCGGCGGCGTTCGCGATCGCGGTCGGAGTCTCCAGCATCACGACGGTCAGGTTCGCGGCGTTGAGCGCCCCGGCCGCTTCGCCGCTCGACGCCGAGCGCAGACCGTAATGCGGCCCGATGCCGCCCATCGAGCGGTGGCCGACCGGCGGATATTTCAGCCGGTTGACGACCTCGCGCGCCTCGGCGGCGGTGTCGACATGCGGCATGACGATGCCAAGCGCGCCGTTGTCGAGCGCGCGGGTGGCAATCGCATATTCGCCATTCGGCACGCGCGCGATCGGGGCGATGCCGGCGTCGAGCGCGGCGGTCGAGATCTGCGCGCAGGCCTCCAGCGACATGACGCCGTGCTCCATGTCGAGAAAGAGCCAGTCGAAGCCCGAGGCCGCCATCGCCTTGGCGATCTCGACCGAGCGCGTCAGGCGGATGCCGACGCCGAGCGACAGCTGCCCCTGTTCGAGCTTTTCGCGGGCGACGTTGCGGACGGCGGCGGCGGGCATGGGCGTCTCCCCTCAGGTGAGAGTCTCGATCGCGGTGGCGATCACGCGGTTGAGCGCGGCGAGGTCCATCGGATGCGCGGTCTCGTTGTTGACCGCGACGGTAAGCCGGTGCCGGCGCAGGATGAAAATCCGCTGGTCGGACGCGCCCGAGGCCCAGGCCGTATCAGGCGGGAGGTCCGGGAAGGTGCGCTCGAAGTTGGAGCGGAAGCAGGCCGCGTAGGGCGTGCCGGTATGGGTCGGGGTCAGCGCGTAATCGGCCCAGCCCTGCGGCAAGAGGCGCTCGCCGCCCCACATTCCGTCCTGCAGGTAGAGGACGCCGAGCTTGGCGTAGTCGCGCAGATGGGCGAAGCCGGCGCCGGAGGCGATCAGGTTGCCGGCGATGTCGGCCGAATGCTGATAGCTCCGCATGCCGAGCCGGTCGATCAAGAGCCCGTAATGGGTCTGGTGATACGGCAGCCCGCGCTTTTCGATCCGGTCGCGGACGATCGAGCCGAGCACGTTGGGGCCGGCGTTGATGTAGCGGTAGACCGAGCCCGGCACGGTCGCGACGATCGAGCGCTGCGCCGCCTCGTAGGCGTTGCCGGCATCCTCGTAGACCGAGCTGTTCTCGAACCCGATCGTGACCGAGCCGTCGCCGTGCCGCACCGGGAAGCCGAGGCCGGAGCGCATCCGCAACAAGTGGTCGATCGTGATCAGCCGGTGGATCGAGCGCGGGTCGGTCCATAAGGGCGCCGGCGCGGGGTCGTGGACCGAATGGAGCCAGCCCTCGTGGATCAGCCGGCCGATCACGGTGCAGGTGATCGCCTTGGTCATCGACCAGCTCGGGGTGACGCGGTCCGGCCCGCTCCACGGCGCGTAGCGCTCGCACAGCACCCGCTCGGGCGTCGCGATCAGCACGCCATAGGCGCCGGACGATGCCGCGAAAAAGGCGTCGAGCGCCTGGGTCAGCGCGGCGGGCGGGGCCTTCGGCGTCTCGACCGCGTCGCCATGGGGCCAGGCGCGGCCGGGTTCGCCTTTGGGCCGCGGGATCGGCTTGGGGTCGAATTGCGGCGCCGCGCGCGGGCCGAGCTGGATGCCGCCGTAACCGGGACGGGCGATCGCCGAACCCGCCACGGGGTCGCCGAAACCGGGGTCGGTCCAGGTGACGGTGACGCGCTTGTCGGCGTCGTCTTGCGCTATGGCGATGCGGCCGTCGCGCTGGAGGGCGGCGAGGAAGGCGGCGTCGGGCGCGGCGTCGCGCGCCGAAAGCCCGCCCGGCGCCACTGCCGGCCGCCAGCGGAAATGCCGCTCGGCGGTCTCGCGGTCGAGCCCGCTGACATAGCGCATGTCGGTCATCCGCTTGGCGGCAAAATTGACCGTGCGCTGCCGCAGGTCGCGCGGCGCGGCCTCACAGACGACCGGGTCCGGCAACCCGGCCCCGAACGGCGGCGGCGACTTGTCGAAGGTCGGTTCGAGCGGCGCGATCGGGGTCGGGTTGGCCATCGGGGCTACTCCGCCTTGAAGCAATAGGCGGCGAGCTTGTTGCCGTCGAGGTCGCGGCAATAGCCGGCATAGGCGGTCGGATGCCACGAGCGGGGACCAACCGCGCCCTCGTCCTTGGCGCCCTGCGCCATCGCGGCTTTGTGGAAGCCGGCGACCGCTTCCCGGCTCGCCGCGGCAAAGCTGATCGTGCCGCCATTGGCGACCGAGGCAGGCTGGCCATTGGCCGGCTTCAGCACGAAGAACTCGGGGGCGTCCGCGCCCCAGATCGACCCGTTATCGCCGAGATCGCGCAGCCGCTTCAGACCCAGCGGGGCCAGCACCGCGTCATAAAACGCGCGGGCCTTGGTCAGATCGTTGGTG
>DASUIE010000062.1:0-27479 GCA_036273175.1 Allostellaceae bacterium | reverse complement strand
CCCGGTATCGCGGCGATGCCGTTTTTGAGCGGCGCGCGCATCGACGAGCTGTTTGTCACCCGCTCGGGCTACACCGGGGAGGACGGGTTCGAGATCTCGATCCCCGCGGGCCAGGCCGCCGAATGGGCGGATCGGGTGCTGGCCGAGCCCGAGGTCGCGCCGATCGGCCTCGGCGCCCGCGACACGCTGCGGCTCGAAGCCGGGCTCTGCCTTTACGGCCACGATATCGACGAGGCAACCGGCCCCGTCGAGGCCGGGCTCGCCTGGACCATCGGCAGGCGCCGCCGCGCCGAGGGCGGCTTCCCGGGGGCGGCGCAAATCCTCGCCGAGCTGGCCGCGGGGCCGCGCCGGCGCCGGGTCGGCATCCTGCCCGACGGGCGCGCGCCGGCCCGCGACGGCACTGTGATTACCGACCCCGCCGGCAATCCGATCGGCGCGGTCACCAGCGGCGGGTTCGGCCCGACCGTCGGCGGTCCGATCGCGATGGGGTTTGTCGCCGGCGAATTCGCCTCGCCCGGTACCGCGCTGCAGCTCGTCGTGCGCGAGGTGCCGCGTCCGGCGCAAATCGTGAAGCTGCCGTTTGTCGCCACCCGCTATTACCGCGGCTGAGGATCGAGAAGGAGCTTTCGCATGAGCGAGCTGCGCTACACCACGGACCACGAATGGGTCCGCCGCGACGGCGATACGGTCGTGGTCGGCATCACCGATTATGCCCAGGAGCAGCTCGGCGACGTGGTTTATGTCGAGCTGCCCGAGATCGGCCGCCAGGTCGAAAAGGGCAAGGAGGCCGCGGTCGTCGAAAGCGCCAAGGCGGCGAGCGAGGTCTACGCCCCGGTTTCCGGCGAGGTCGTCGCGGTCAACGGCGCGATCGCCGACGACCCGGCCAAGGTCAATGCCGACCCGATGGGGGAGGGCTGGTTCGTCAAGCTGCGCCTCGCCGATCCCGGCCAGTTCGATGCGCTGATGGACGAGGCCGCCTACCGCAAATTCGTCGCGGAGAACGGCTGATGCGCTACCTGCCGCTGACCGATGCCGACCGCCGCGACATGCTGGCGGCGATCGGTGCGCCTTCAGTCGACGCGCTTTTCGCCGATGTGCCGGCGGCGGCGCGGCGCGATGGGCTCGTCGATCTGCCCCTGGCGATGGGCGAGCTCCAGGTCGAGCGCCGCGTCGCCGCGATGGCGGCCAAGAACGTCGCGGCCGGCTCGGTGCCGTTTTTCTGCGGCGGCGGGGTCTATCGCCACCACGTTCCGGCGGCGGTGGACCATCTGATCCAGCGCGGCGAGTTCCTGACCTCGTACACGCCCTACCAGCCCGAGATAGCCCAGGGCACGCTGCAATCTCTGTTCGAATTCCAGACCCAGGTCGCGCTGCTGACCGGGATGGATGTCGCCAATGCCTCGCTCTACGACGGCGCGACCGCCTGCGCCGAGGCGGTGGCGATGGCGCGGCGGGTGACGCGGCGCGGCCACGCGATCCTCTCCGCCGGGCTGCACCCGCATTACCGCGCCGTGTGCGAGACCTATGGCGGCTTCGGCGAGGGGCGGCTCACCGCGCTGCCGCCGCGGCCGGGCGTTGAGGACCTCGCCGCGCTCGTCGGCAAGGACACCGCCTGCGTCGTCGTGCAGAACCCCGATTTCTTCGGCGAGCTGCGCGACCATTCGGCGCTTGCCGCTTCTTGTCGTGCCGCCGGCGCGCTGCTCGTCGTCGTCGTCAACGAGATCGTCTCGCTCGGCGCGGTGACCCCGCCCGGCGAGATGGGCGCCGACATCGTCGCCGCCGAGGGCCAGTCGCTTGGCAACGCGCTCAATTTCGGCGGGCCCCATGTCGGGCTCTTCGCCAGCCGCGAGGCGCATTTGCGGCAGATGCCGGGCCGCCTCGCTGGCCAGACCGCCGACGCCGACGGCAAGCGGGGCTGGGTGCTGACCCTCTCGACCCGCGAGCAGCACATCCGCCGCGAGAAGGCGACGAGCAATATCTGCACCAATGCCGGGCTGTGCGCGCTCGCCTTCACGATCCACCTGTCGCTGCTCGGCGAGGCCGGGCTGACCCGTCTCGCCCAGCTCAACCACGAGGCCGCGATCGCCGCCGCCGAGCGGCTCGAGGCGGTGCCGGGAGCGAGCCTTGTCACCGGCAGCTTCTTCAACGAGTTCACCCTTCGCCTGTCACGCCCGGCCGCGCCGGTGGTCGATCGCCTCGCCGCGGAGGGCGTCCTCGCCGGCATCCCGGTGAGCCGGCTCTGTCCCGGCCTCGACGATCTGCTTCTCGTCGCCGCGACCGAGACGACGACGGAGGACGACATCGACCGCCTCGCCGAGGCGCTGACGGAGGCTTTGCGATGACCGGCTGGAGCCAGGCGCTGACCGCGCATCCGGGAACCGCCGCCGCGGCCGAGACCGCGACCGGCAATCGCGGGCTCCAGCTCGAGGAGAAGCTGATTTTCGAGCAGGATTCGCCCGGCCATTGCGGCGTCGACCTGCCGGCGCCGTCGGGCCGCAAGCCGCGCCTCGGCGGGCTGGAGCGCACGGCGCCGATCGGCCTCCCCGGCCTCAGCGAGCCGCAGGTGATCCGCCACTTCACCCGGCTGTCGCAAAAGAACTACGCGATCGACAGCGGCCTTTATCCGCTCGGCTCGTGCACGATGAAGCACAATCCGCGCCTCAACGAGAAGATGGCGCGGCTGCCCGGCTTCGCCGATATCCACCCGCTGCAGCCGGTATCGACGGTGCGGGGCGCGCTCGAGCTGATCGACACGCTGGCGCATTGGCTCAAGACCCTGACCGGGATGCCGGCGGTGGCGCTGTCGCCGGCGGCCGGGGCGCATGGCGAATTGTGCGGGATGATGGCGATCCGCGCCGCGCTGACCGCGCGCGGCGATCCGCGCGGCCGCATCCTGGTGCCCGAATCCGCGCATGGCACCAATCCGGCGACCGCCGCCGCCTGCGGCTACACGATCGACAACATCCCGGCCAACCCGCGCGGGCGGGTCGATCTCGCGGCGCTGAAATCGAAGCTCGGCGGCGATGTCGCCGCGCTGATGCTGACCAACCCGAATACGTGCGGACTTTTCGAGGACGAGATCCTGGAAATCGCCGCCGCGGTGCACGCGGCCGGGGCGCTGTTCTATTGCGACGGCGCCAATTTCAACGCGATCGTCGGCCGGGTGCGGCCGGCCGATCTCGGCATCGACGCCTTGCACCTCAACCTGCACAAGACGTTTTCGACCCCGCATGGCGGCGGCGGACCGGGCAGCGGTCCGGTCGCGCTCGCCGCGGAGCTGGCGCCGTTCGCGCCGGTGCCGTGGGTCGTCCATGGCGAGCTGGTCGAGGCTCCGGAGGGGCCGGCCGCGCGCTCGATCGGCCGGCTCAAGGGGTTTCACGGCCAGATGGGCATGTTTGTCCGCGCGCTCAGCTACATGATGAGCCACGGCGCCGACGGCCTGCGCCAGGTCGCGGAGGACGCCGTGCTCAACGCCAATTACCTGCGCGCACGGCTGGAAGCGGCGCTGAGCCTTCCCTATGCCGGTCCCTGCATGCACGAGGTTCTGTTCGACGACCGCTTCCTCAAGGATACCGGCGTCACCACGCTCGATTTCGCCAAGGCGCTGATCGACGAGGGGTTTCACCCGATGACGATGTATTTCCCGCTGATCGTCCACGGCGCCCTCTTGATCGAGCCGACGGAGACCGAGAGCAAGGCCTCGCTCGATCAGTTCGCCGATGCGGTGCTCGCCCTTGCGCGCCGGGCAAAGGAAGGCGATTCGGAGGGCTTCCGCGCGGCTCCGCGCTTCACGCCGCGCCGGCGGCTCGACGAGACCGGAGCGGCGCGCAAGCCGGTCTTGCGGTGGCGGCCGGAGCCTCAGCGGCGCGAGGCCGCCGAATAACGTGTCCTAATTGTAATTATATAGATATTGACGTAGCCGATCCGCAAAATATGCTGCGCGCATCGCGGCTTGCCGTCCCGGCACGCCGGAGCCATGTTTTAGTTCCCCCATCCACGGGAGAGAGACCATGTCGGTTCGCATCAACGATGAAGCCCCCAACTTTACGATCGACACCACCCAGGGTTCGATCAATTTCCATGAATGGATCGGGAACGGTTGGGCGATCCTGTTTTCGCATCCCAAGGATTTCACCCCGGTCTGCACGACCGAGCTCGGCTATATGGCCGGGTTGAAGCCGGAATTCGACAAGCGCGGCTGCAAGATCATCGGGCTCAGCGTCGATCCCGTCGGCGACCACACCCGCTGGCAGAAGGACATCGAGGAGACCCAGGGCCACGCGGTCACCTATCCGCTGATCGGCGATAGCGAGCTCAAGGTGGCCCAGCTCTACGACATGCTTCCCGCCGATTCCGGCAACAGCTCGCAGGGCCGCACCGCTGCCACCAACGCGACCGTTCGCTCGGTCTTCGTGATCGGCCCCGATAAGAAGGTCAAGGCGATGCTGACCTATCCGATGAGCACCGGCCGGAATTTCGACGAGGTGCTGCGCATCCTCGATTCCTGCCAGCTCACCGCGAAGCATCCGCTGGCGACCCCGGTCAACTGGAAGCAGGGCGAGCCGGTGATCGCGTCGGCCGCGCTGTCCGACGACGAGGTGAAGCAGAAGTATCCGGCCGGGTTCCGTGCCGTGAAGCCCTATCTGCGCTACGTCAACCAGCCGCAGTAAGGCGTCCCGGCTCGGCTTCGATCAGGGGCGGTCCGGTCGTTCGGGCCGCCCTTTCTTCGTCCTATCGGGGAACCGCGCCCGGCGCCGGGGCCGGGGCCGCCACCATCGGCAGCGGATCGGCGGGAAGCGGCGCCGTCGCCGGAGGCATCGCGGCGTGCCGGCCCGCGGGCGGCAGCCCCGTCAGCGGCAGGCTGCCGGCGGGGGTTCGGACCGCGGCGATCCCGAGCAGGGCCTCCATCGGGTCGGTGGAGCGCGCGGGCTCGGCCGGCTTGAGCATCTCGGTCAGCTGCGCCTCGCTCAGCTTGATCCGATAGAACGTGTCGTAGAACTCGCGCACCGTGTCGCGCAAATCCTCCTGCGTCGCATCGCGGTACAGCAGGTCCGACAGCCAATAGAGCCCGATCAGCCGGTTGATCCCGGGCGGGTCGTCGATCCAGCCGAACGGGCTCGACGGGGCGAGATAAATCCTGTGCGACGCGACCGCCGGAATCCGGCGCCAGGCGGGGTCGCGCTGGGCCGCCTGGTAAAAGCCGCGCTGCTCGGCGATGACGATCTCGGGCGCCCAGCCCTGGACCTGATTCACCGTAACCGCCACCCGCTCGTCGCGGCCGAGCCCCGCGGCGACGTTGATCGCCCCGGCTTCCTCGAGCGCGTCGGCGGCCGGCGAGCCGGGCAGGGCCGTTTCCAGCCCATTCGGACCGCGCGCGTAGTAGACCCTCGGGCGCGGCTGCGACGGTTCGATCAGCAGGCGGCCGCGGATCGCGTTGACCGCGTGCTCGGCATAAGTCGCCAGATCCTCGGCTCGGTCCGTCACGCCCAGCACCGCCCCGATCGAGCGCAGCATCCCCGGCATCCGGCTCACGCTGTCGTCGACCAGGATGCATGGGACGCCGGTCGCCTGTTGGAGGTGGTCGGCCATCGCGGCGCGCGCCGGCGTCACCATGCCCGCGGCGATGACGAGATCGGGGCGGAGGCGCATGACGGTCGCGGCGGCGTCGGGCGAATCCGGCCCGAGCGCCAGCCCGGTGACCCTGAGATGTCCGGCGCGTCCCGGCAGAAACGGGCGCTGCGGCGCTCGGCTCCAGCCGATCATCCTGTCCGGCGCCAGGGCGAAGACGAGCACGTCGGCGGTCGGCCCGGCCGTCGCCACCCGAGCGATCCGGTCCGGCAACGCGACGTGGCGTCCCGCCGAGTCGGTGAACTCGCGGGATTGCGCCGACAGCGCGAGCAGCGCGGTCAGCAGGAACGCGGCGAGCGGCGCGAAGGGCGTGCGGATCGGCATCAAGGGCCTCGAAACCGGCGGAAATCCCGGGCGGACTATAACCCTCGCGAGACTATCGGCAACGCTCAATGCGCGGCGGTATAAGGCCGGATGCTATCCGCGAGTTTCGCCGCGCATTTGTGGAAGGCGCTTACCCGGCAGCACCACCGGGCGTTGCTGCCGCTGCTCGCCCGCTGCGTGCCGCGCGAGGGAATCGTCCTCGACGTCGGGGCGCATGCCGGCCAATACGCCAAGCTTTTCGCGCGGTGCGCGGCGGCGGGCCGCGTCTACGCGGTCGAGCCCGGCGCCTATCCGCGTGCGATTCTCCGCAGCGTCGTCGCGCTGCACAGCCTCGGCAACGTGACGATCGTCCCGGCCGCGCTCGGCGCCATCCCCGGAGAAGCGCGGCTGGTCACGCCGGTCAAGCGGGGCGGCGCGCGGGGTTTCGGCCTCGCCCATCTCGGGGAGCCCGAAGCGCGGTGGCGGCGGGTCGTGACCGAATCCGTCCCCCAGACCACGATCGATTTGCTCGCCGCCGAGCTGGCGCTCACCCGGCTCGACTTCGTCAAGGCCGATATCGAGGGCAGCGAGGTGCGGATGCTGCTCGGTGCGCGGGGCTCGATCGCGCGGTTCCGTCCGCGGCTGCTGATCGAGCTGAACGACGCCCATCTCGCCCGCAACGGCGACACCGCGGCCGATGCCTTCGCGCTGATGGCCGGTTTCGGCTACCGAGGCTTTGTGCTGCGGCCGGACCTGACGCTCGCGCCGGCGGCCGTGCCCAGCGGGGCCGGCGATTTCTGGTTCTTCCCTCGCGGCGATCCATTGATCGCCGGCCTCGGCGAAACAGGATAAATTCCGGCGATGGATTTCTCGCGCGTCACCATACTTTGTCTTGGCGACATCATGCTCGACCAGTTCGCCTATTGCGACACCGAGCGGGTCTCGCCCGAGGCGCCGGTTCCGGTACTGCTGCTCAAACAGACGCGGTCGATGCTTGGCGGCGCCGGCAACGTCGCGCGCAACATCGCCGCGCTCGGCGGCAAGGCGATTCTGCTCGGGTTGACCGGGCGCGATGCGTCGGGCCTCGAACTCGCGGAGCTGATCCGTGGCACGGCGGGGCTGGTCGATGCCTCGGTGACGAGCGCGACCCGGCCGACCACACGCAAGACCCGGTATCTTGCCTCGCACCAGCAGATCGTTCGGGTCGACGAGGAGAGCGACGCCGCGCTCGACGCCGCGGAGCAAGCTCAGCTCGTCTCCGCGCTCGACCGGGCCATCGTCGGCGTGGATGCGGTGATCCTGTCCGACTACGGCAAGGCGGTGCTCGGCCCCGCCGTCGTCGCCGGGGCGATCGCCCGGGCGCGGGCGGCGCGGATCCCGGTTTATGTCGATCCCAAGGGCGACGATTTCACCCGCTACCGCGGCGCCACCTGCATCACCCCGAACACCAAGGAGCTGTCATTCGCCGCGCGCATGCCGGTCGGCGACGAGGACGAAATCGCCGCCGCGGCAGAGAAGGTGATGGCGGAAGCCGAGGCCGAGGCGGTGCTGGTCACCCGCTCCGACAAGGGGATGATGCTGGTCGAGGCCTCGGGCCAGCGCCATGTCGAAGCGGCCCGGGCGCGGGAGGTCTACGACGTCTCCGGCGCCGGCGACACGGTGATCGCCGTCCTGGCGCTCGCCTCGGCGGCCGGCCATCCGGTCGATGAGGCGCTGCGGCTCGCGAACGCCGCCGCCGGGATCGTCGTCAGCAAGCTTGGCACCGCCACTGTCGAGCTCGACGAGCTGATGCTGGAGCTGTCCCGCGACGTGCGCGACAAGGCCTGGCACCACGCCAAGCACTTTACCGTCGAGGAAGCCGAGACGCTGGTCCGCCGATGGAAAGGCCGCGGCCTCAAGGTCGGCTTCACCAACGGCGTCTTCGACATCCTCCATGCCGGCCATATCGCCCTCCTGGCCGCGGCACGCGCCGAGTGCGACCGGCTGATCGTCGCGCTCAACGGCGATGCCAGCGTGCGGCGGCTCAAGGGGCCGGCCCGCCCGGTCAACCCGCTGCACGACCGCTCCGCGGTGATCGCCGCGGTCGAGGCGGTCGACGGGGTCGTCGCCTTCGACACCGACACGCCTCTCGACCTGATCGTGCGCCTGATGCCCGATGTGCTGGTCAAGGGCGGCGACTACACGGTCGAGACCGTCGTCGGCTCGGCCGAGGTGATCGCCGGCGGCGGCCGCGTCGTGCTCGCCGATATCGTCGAGGGCCGTTCGACGAGCGCGACGATCACCCGCCTGCAGGCGCCGGCCCGGCGCTCGGCACGGTAGGCGGCGGCGATGCTGGTCGTCACCGGCGGCGCCGGATTTATCGGCTCGGTCCTGGCGGCCGCGCTCAACGACGCAGGACGCGACGACCTCGTCATCGTCGACCGTCTCGGCACCGACGAGAAATGGCGCAACCTCGCCAAGCGGGACATCTACGAGATCGTTCCGATTGGCGGGTTGATGGAATGGCTCGAACGGCATGGCGCCGAAGTCGAGGCGATTTTCCATCTCGGCGCCAACTCTTCGACCTTCGCGACCGACGCCGACGAGATCGTCGCCACCAACCTCAACTACTCGATCGGGCTGTGGCGCTGGTGCATGGCGGCGCAGAAGCCGCTGATCTATGCCTCCTCGGCGGCGACCTACGGCGACGGCCTTGCCGGCTTCGACGACGCCAGCGACCTGCAATCGCTGAAACGGCTGCGCCCGCTCAATCTCTATGGCTGGTCCAAGCATGCCTTCGACCAGTGGGCGGTGCGCGAGGCGGCGCGCGGCAGGGCTCCGCCGCGCTGGGTCGGGCTCAAATTTTTCAACGTGTTCGGGCCCAACGAGTACCACAAGGGCGAGATGCAGAGCCTCGTCGCCAAAAACTATCGCCGGGTCGTCGCCGGCGAGCCGATCCGCCTGTTCAAATCCTACCGGCCCGATTTCGCCGACGGGGCCCAGCGCCGCGACTTCGTCTATGTCAAGGATTGCGCGGCGGCGATGCTGTGGCTGTGGCGGCACGGTATCGCGAGCGGCATCTTCAATATCGGTTCGGGGGCCGCACGCAGCTTTCGCGACCTGATCCTCGCGACCGGCGCGGCCTGCGGCAAGGAGCCGGCAATCGAGTATGTCGACATGCCGGAGACGATGCGGCCCAATTACCAGTACTTCACGGAGGCGCCGATGGAGCGGCTGCGCCTCGCCGGCTATGAGGCGCCGTTCACCCCGCTCGAGGCGGCGGTAAGTGATTTCGTCACCTTCTATCTGGCCCAGCCGGACCCGTATCTCTGATCCCGTAACCCCCGAAGGGAGGACACGCCATGGCACAGCAGCAGCATTGGGTCGGCACCTGGACCGCCAGCCCGGCGCCCAGCGAGGCCGGGTACGGGCTCAACAACCACACGATCCGGATGAACCCGCGGGTCAGCCTCGGCGGCGGCACGATCCGCGTGCGGGTGTCGAACGCCTATGGCGCCCGGCCGCTGACAATCGGCGCCGGTACCGTCGCGCTGCGGGAAAAGGGGCCGGGGATCGTCCCGGGCTCGTCCCGCGCGCTGAGCTTCAACGCCCTCCCGTCGGCGACGGCCGCGGCCGGCGCGGTGCTGGTCAGCGATCCGGTCCGGCTCGAGGTCCCGGCCCTCGCCGATCTCGCGGTCAGCCTCTATCTGCCGCAGGAGCTGCCGCCGGCCTTTGGCCTCACCGGCCGCTACGCGCGCCAGACCAACTACATCTCGCCGCCCGGCAATTTCGCGGCCGAGACGATGATGCCGGTCGGCAAGATCACCGACGAGTGGTTTTTCGTCAGCGGCATCGACGTCGCCGCCTCGCCCGAGACGGGCGGGGTCGTCTGCCTCGGCGACTCGCTGACCGACGCCAACATCTCGACCCACGACGCCTTCTGCCGCTGGCCCGACCAGCTCTCCCGTCGTCTCGCCGAACGGCGGGGCGGGCGGCCGATGGCGGTGATGAACCAGGGGCTCGGCGGCAACCGCATCCTGCACGATCTGCGCGGCGACAGCGGGCTCAAGCGCTTCGACCGCGACGTGCTGGCGCAACCCGGCGTCACCCACGCGATCGCCATGCTCGGCACCAACGACCTCAGGAACCGCAACGCCAAGCCCGAGGAGGAGGTGACGGCCGAGCAGATGATCGCCGGCCTGCACCAGATGGCGGTCCGGGCGCAGGCGCGCGGCATCAAGTTCATCGCCGCGACGCTGACCCCGTTCGGCAACGAGACCTTTATGGCCAATGCCTGGAACCCGGCGCGCGAGAAGCACCGCGCCGCGGTCAATGCCTGGATCCGCGAGAGCGCGGCACTCGACGGCGTCGCCGATTTCGACGCGGCGATCCGCGACCCGGCGATCCCGACCCAGATGGCGGCGGTTTACGATTGCGGCGACGGCCTGCACCCGAGCGACCTCGGCTACAACAAGCTCGGCGACGCGATCGACCTGGCGCTATTCGATTAGCGGGCGCGCCGCCGTCAGCAGCCGCGCCACCCGCTCGGCCCAGGCGCGCTGTCCCGCCGCATCGGCGATCAAATCCTGGCGGATTTCCAGCTCGACATGGTCGAGGCCCCGGCCCTCGGCGTGGACCGGGACCGTGTAGTCGCTGGTGTCGGTGATCGCATAGGGCTGGTTGTCGCCCACCGTCAGGTCGCCCTCGGCGCGCAGCAGGTCGAGCATCACCGCCGCGAGCCGCCGGTCGTCGTGGTAGAGCACCCCGATCTCGACCGCGCGCGGCTCGCCCTTGAACACCGGGGTGAAGCTGTGCATCGCGATCAGCACGGTGCGCCGTCCCGCGCGCTCGGCCAGGAGGCCGGCGATCGCCGCGTGATACGGGTCGAAGATTGCGGCCCGCCGCGCCTCGCGCGCTTCGGCCGAAAGCTCCTCGTTGCCGGGGATCGCGGTCTCTTCGCTGATTGTCGGGATCGAGGTCGGGTGCCCGGGGGCGCGGTTGCAGTCGATCGCGAGCCGCGAATAGGTCTGCAGCGCCGCCGTCGCGTCGAGCAGGCCCGACAAATGCTCGGTCACCCCGGCGATGCCGATATCCCAGGCGATGTGCCGCTGCCGCTCGGCCGTGCTGACGCCGAGATCGCCGAGCGCCCGCGGGATCGCGTTGCCGGCGTGGTCGGCGGTGAGGAGGAAATCGGAGGAACCGCCGGGCCGCAGCACCCGTACCGGCGACGGCTCGTCGGCGGCCAGCAGCGGCACTCAGACCACCGCCCGTTCCCGTTCCGGCACGTCGACGCGGAAGCCGCCGGATTGCCGCCGCCACAGCGCGGCATAGGCGCCCCCGGCGGCGAGGAGCTGGTCGTGGCTGCCTTCCTCGACGACGCGGCCGTGGTCGAGCACGACGAGCCGGTCCATCCGCGCGATCGTCGACAGGCGGTGGGCGATGGCGATCACCGTGCGCCCCTGCATCAGCGTGCCGAGCTGTTCCTGGATCGCCGCCTCGACCTCGCTGTCGAGCGCCGAGGTCGCCTCGTCGAGCACCAGGATCGGCGCGTCCTTGAGAATGACCCGGGCCAGCGCGATGCGCTGGCGCTGCCCACCCGACAGCTTGACGCCGCGCTCGCCGACATGGGCGTCGAGCCCGGTGCGCCCGTGCCAATCCTCCAGCCCCTCGACAAACTCCATCGCATGGGCGCGCCGCGCCGCGTCGATGATCTCGGCCTCGCTGGCATCGGGGCGTCCGTAGCTGATGTTGTCGCGGATCGAGCGATGCAGCAGCGAGGTATCCTGCGTCACCATGCCGATCTGCGCCCTCAGGCTCTCCTGGGTCAGCCCGGCGATGTCCTGCCCGTCGATCAGAATGCGGCCCTGTTCCGGCCGGTAGAAGCCGAGGAGCAGGTTGACCAGCGTCGATTTTCCGGCGCCGGAGCGGCCGACGAGGCCGATGCGCTCGCCCGGCGCCACCGCGAAATCCAGCCCGCGCAGCACGCCGCCGCGCCGTTTGGCGCGACCGTAATCGAAATGCACCCCCTCGAAGCGGATCGCGCCGACCGGCCGCGGCATCTCGGCGGCGTCGGGCAGGTCGGCCATCTGGCGCGCCTGCGCGATCGAGCGCATGCCGTCCTGCACCTGGCCGATATCGTCGAAGATGTTGGCGATTTGCTGCGCCACCCAGCCCGAGGTGTTGCCGAGCTGCCAGGCCATCGGGATCGCCATCGCCACCGTGCCGATCGGGATATGTCCGTGCGCCCACAGCCCGATCGCCAGCGCGCTGGTGCCGACCAGCAGCGAGGCGTTCATCAGGATCAGCGAGATGCTCCAGGCCGAGGTCATCCGCTGCTGGCGGCGATAGGCGACCGAGTGCTCGTCGACCGCGTCGCGCACGAACTGGTCCTCGTCGCGGGCGCGGGCAAACAGCTTGACCGTCAGGATATTGGTATAGCTGTCGACGACCCGGCCGGTGACCTCCGAGCGCATCTCCGACATCCGCCGCGACCGCTCGCGCATCTTCGGCAGGAACATCCTGAGGACGCCGGCATAGGTGGCGAACCACAGCACGATCGGCAGCGACAGCCGCCAATCCGACCGCGACAGCAGCACGATCCCCGCGGTGCCGTAGACGAGAATGTACCAGACCGCGTTGATCGTCATCGTGACCGACTCGCGGAGCGCCGGCCCGGTCTGCATGACCCGCGCGGCGATGCGGCCGGCAAAGTCGTTCTGGAAAAAGGTCCAGCCCTGGCGCACGACATGCCAGTGGCTCTGCCAGCGGACGAGGTTGGTCAGGCCCGGGATCAGCGCCTGGTTGGTGATCAGCGAGTTGCACAGATGCGCGATCGGCCGGAAGACGAGCAGCAAGAGCGCCATCGCGAGGAGCTGCCACTTCGCCGCGGCCCAGATCGTCTCGGGCGAGTGCGAGCTGACGAGGGTGACGATCTTGCCGATGAAATAGGGGATCGCCGCATCGAGCAGCGCCACGATCAGCCCCGTCGCGAACAGCGCGACCAGGAGTCCCGGGATCTGCCGCACGAAATGCCAATAGAACCGGCGCAGCGCGTGCGGCGTGCCGAGCACGGGCGGCGTCGCGTCGGGTTGTTTCTCGGTCGGTTCGAGGAGGTGTTCGAAAAATCGAAACAGCATTCGATCTTAAATGCCCATCGAACGCGCACGGGTCAACCGCGAGAGCGCATCTGATAGGATGCAACCCCGATGACCTCGCTCAGACTCCTCTTCGCCGTCGCCGGCATGGCGTTCCTTCTCGCCGCGGCCAACGCGCAAACTCCGATCGTCCAGGGCAGCCCCGACGTTTCGATCGGCGGCGGCAGCGCCGCGCGCCAGGGCGACGCCACAAAAAGCGGCGCCCCGGTCGTGCAAGGCTCGCCCGATGTCTTCATCAACGGCAAGCCGGCGGCGACCGCGGGCGACGGCACCGCTTGCGGCGGTGCGGTCATCGGCGGCTCGTCGAACGTCTTCGTCAACGGCAAGCCGCTCGCCCGCACCGGCGACGACACGCGGGGCTGTGCGCCGCGGTAGCTAACGCAGCCCAGGGTCAGCGCAGCTCCGGAAAATCCTCCTCCCAGAACTCCCGCTCGCCGCGGTTTCCGGCCTCGCGCTGCGCCGCCTCGCTGCCGCGCAGCTCGACGCGGCGGATTTTGCCGGAGATCGTCTTCGGCAGCTCGGCGAATTCGAGCCGCCGGATGCGCTTGAACGGGGCGAGGCTCGCGCGGCAATGGCGGAAAATGTCGAGCGCGGTGTCGCGGGTGGGCATGTGATTGCCGGCGAGCGCGACAAACGCCTTCGGTACCGCGAGGCGCAGCGGGTCGGGCGACGGCACGACCGCGGCTTCGGCGACCGCCGGGTGCTCGATCAGCGCGCTTTCGAGCTCGAACGGGCTGATCCGGTAATCCGAGGCTTTGAACACGTCGTCGGCGCGCCCGACATAGGTGAAGGTGCCGTCGGCGTCGCGCATCGCCACATCGCCAGTGCGGTAGGCGGTGCCCGATACCGGCACCACCGCGCCGTCCTCGCCCTGATATCCCTGCATCAGCCCCAAGGGCGGCGGGTCGAGCGCCAGCGCGATCTCCGCCTCGTCCCGCTCGGCGCCGTCGGGGTCGAGCAGCCGCACCCGATAGCCTGGCGCCGGCAGCCCGACCGCGCCCGGCTTCACCGGCTGGCCGGGGAAGTTGCCGAGCTGCAGCGTCGTCTCGGTCTGGCCGTAGCCGTCGCGGATCGTCAGCCCCCAGGCGGCGCGCACCCGTTCGATGATCTCGGGGTTGAGCGGCTCGCCGGCCCCGACCGCCTCCTTCAGCGCGACCTTCCAGCCCTTCAAATCCTCCTGGATCAGCATCCGCCACACGGTCGGCGGCGCGCAGAACGTCGTCACCTCGTACCGCGCCATCGCGTCGAGCAGCGCCTTGGCGTTGAACCGCGGCTGGTTGTACATGAAGACGCACGCCCCCGCGTCCCACGGCGTGAAAAAGCAGCTCCAGGCGTGCTTGGCCCAGCCCGGCGACGAGATGTTGAGGTGAATGTCGCCCGGCTGCAGCCCGATCCAGTACATCGTCGACAGCGAGCCGACCGGATAGCTCTGGTGGCTGTGCAGCACGAGCTTGGGCTTCGCCGTGGTGCCCGAGGTGAAATAGAGGAGCAGCGGGTCGCTCGCCTTTGTCTCGCCGTCCGGCGCGAACGCGGACGGCGCGCCGTAGGCGTCCTCGTAGCGGTGCCAGCCCTCGGCGCCGCCCACCGCGATGCGGGTATAGCCGCCGGGGATGTCGGCGAACTTGCCGGCATTGTCGCTGCCGGCGACGACATGGCGGGCGCGGCCGCGGTCGAAGCGGTCGAGCAGATCGTCGCGGGTCAGGAGGGTCGTGGCCGGTATCGTCACCGCCCCGAGCTTCATCGCCGCGAGCATCACCTCCCACAGCGGCACGACATTGCCGAGCATCAACAGGACGCGGTCGCCGCGCTGGACCCCGAGCCCGCGCAGATAGTTGGCGACGCGGTTCGAGCGCTCCGCCATCGCGGCGAACGAGAGTTTCGCCTCGCCGCCGCCCTCGTTGACGATCCACAAGGCCGGGCTGTCGTTGCCCTCGGCCAGCTTGTCGAAATAGTCGAGCGCCCAGTTGAAGCGGTCGAGCACCGGCCAGCGGAAATCGCGGTACGCGGTCGCATAGTCGGTGCGGTGCGCGAACAGGAAATCCCGCGCCTTCAGGAATTCGGCTGCCGACATGATTCAGCCTCCCAGCACTTCTTCGATCTCGTCGATGTGGATCAGGTCGCCGCCCTCGGACGACTCGGCGGGCGGCAGGCGCGCCACGATCAGCCAGGTCCCGTCATGCGGGTTCTCGCGGATTTCGGCGGTGGCCCCGTCGGTCAGCCTGAGCTTTGTGCCGGGCGCCAGGTGCTGGATCGCCAGCATCAGAAGAACACCGTCAGGTTTTTGGCGAGCAGCACGTTCTGGTCGAGGGTGATCTCGCGCCGGGCGACCTGCCAGCCATCGCCTGCCCGCCGCAGCAGATCCGTGCGCTTGCCGGCGAACAGGTAGGTCTCGGTCTCGACCCGGTTCTGGTAGATCAGAAAGCGGCTGCCGACCTCGACCTCGCTCTCGCGCACCGCCAAGAGGCGGATATTGGTGACGAAATGGCAGACCCGCGACAGCGGCTCCTCGGCCCAATGGATGCCGGTCATGATCTGGTCGACCCGCTTCGACAGGGTCCATTTGTCCTCGTCGAACCAGCTGATGTCCTCGCCGGCGCGGGTGTTTTCGCGCGCCGCATGCTCGCCGAACGGCACGTTGCGCCTGAGCGGCATGAAATAGTGGAGGTCGTCGGCGAGCAGGTCCAGCCACGCGCCGAACTCGCGGCGGTCGAGCAGATCCGCCTCGGCGAAGAGAAACTCCTCGATCTCCTCCTTGAGCTGGAAATAGGCGAGGTCGCGGATCATTTCGCGGCGTCGAGATACGCGGTGCGGCCGATCAGCTCGTCCCAGCCGGCGCCGTTCAGATAGCCCTTCCACGCCCGGTAAAAGCCGCGCGCGCTTTCCTCGGTCATCTGCGTCGAGACCCGCCCCGGCACGATGCCGTCATTGCGCGCGGTCCCCAGCGATTGCTGGTAGTTGTAGGGATAGCGGCGCGCGATCGTGCCGCGGCTGGCGGCGGTCGCGTAGTTCCAGTTCTCCATGTCGTCCTGCTCGGTCATCCCGGCCGGGCCCGAATAGCGCATGTAGAACCGCCGCAAGAGGTCCTTGACCTCGCGGGGCGCGTCGCGGTCGACGAGGAAAAACCGCCAGATTTCGGTCTGCGTCGCGCTGACCGGGTGCCACACGCACAGCGCCCGCGGCTGGCGGCCGTGATAGGCGGTGTTGGGGAAAAGGTTGCCGGTGAAGGGCAGCAGCCGCGCCTTCCGTCCCTGGCGCCGCTTCCGCTCGTGGTAGCAGTGGCGGAAATAGTCGCTGACGATCTTGTTGTCGCGGTAGGTGTCGACGAACTCGGATTCCTCCGGCATCCACACGCTGTGGACGCCGTGGCCGGACGGAAAGCTCACCCAGACGTGCTGGCCGCCCTGGTACTCGTTGTCGCGCCGGCCCTCGCCGCCGGCATTGGCGCTGGGACCGATCCCGATCAGGTCGACCGAGCGGTGGCTCGGGTTGTGGTAGCTGTCGCCGAGGAAGTTTTCGGCGGCGAACTTCCAGTTCGACGGGATCACCCATTTATGGACGCCGCCAAACACCTCGGACCCGCCCTCGCGCCCGTCGCGGCAGTCGAGCACCTGGTCGAGATGGTCCTTCACCCCGCCGAGATAGGCGGTGAAATCGGGCGCATCCTTATCCCACGAGGCAAAGATCGCGCCCTTGTAATTGACCATCCGCGGCACTTCGATCAGCGACCATTGCGCGCGGTCGATATCGGGATAGAGCTGCTTCTGCTGCGGCACGCCGGCGAGCCGGCCGTCGGTACCGTAGCTCCAGTGGTGGTATGGGCAGGTGAAGAGCGGGGTGTTGCCCTCGTCGTAGCGGCACACCTTCATCCCGCGGTGCCGGCAGGTATTGAGAAAGACGTGGATTTGCCGCGCGCGGTCGCGGCAGAGGATCACCGACTCGCCGCCCATCCGCGACGCGAAATAGTCGCCCGGCTCGGCGACCTGGCTCTCGTGGCCGACAAACAGCCAGGCGCGCGCGAACAGCTTTTCCAGCTCCTCTCCGAAGATGCCGTCGCTGACGAAGATTTCGCGGCTGACGATGCCGTGCTCGGTATCGACGAGGCTGTCGTATGGGGTCATCGCGGCGGCTTTCGGCAGCGTGGGCACTCCCTCAATGGTAGGATGCGCCGCCACAATCGCCAAGGGACCCATGAGCCTGGACGCCTATCTCGCCCGCATCGGGTACGCCGGTCCGCGCGAGCCGACCCTCGCGACGCTGCGCGCGGTCGTCGCCGCGCATGCGACGGCAATCCCGTTCGAGAATATCGATGTGCTTCTCGGCCGCGGCGCGCCGCTCGACGAGGCGCCGCTCGCCGACAAGATCGTGCGGCGCCGGCGCGGCGGCTACTGCTTCGAGCACAACACGACGATGCTGCGGGCGCTCCGCGCGCTGGGCTTCGCGGCCGAGGGGCTGGGCGGCCGGGTCGTGTGGATGCGGCCGCCGGACGAGATCGGCCCGCGCACGCATATGCTGCTCCGGGTGGATCTGCCCGAGGGGCCGCATCTGGTCGATGTCGGGTTTGGCGGGCTCACCCTGACCGGTCCGATCCGCCTCGCGCCGGGGATCGAGCAGGAGACCCCGCACGAGCCGCACCGCCTTGTTCAGCGCGAGGCGGGCGAATTGGAGTTGCAGGCACTTCTCGACGGCGCCTGGGTCCCGCTCTACCGCTTCGGGCTCCAGCCGGTTCCGCCGATCGATTACGAGGTCGCCAACTGGTTCACCGCGACCTGCCCGGAACGGCTGTTCACCGCCAATCTGATGTGCGCCCGCCCCGAGCCGGACTGCCGCTACGCGCTGCTCAACGGCCGCTTCACGATCCGCCGCCGCGGCCAGCCCCCGGAACGCCGCGTCCTGCAAGGCGCCGCCGAGCTCGGCGAGGTGCTCGCCCGCGACTTCCTGCTGCCGACGCCGGAAGCCGATATCGCGGCGGTGTGGGCAAAGGTCGCCGGAAAATAGTATCGTCGGCGCCATCGAATCTGGAGGAAGCCATGATCCATCACCTGTCCATCGCCGCCCGCGAACCGCAGCGCGTCGCCGACGCTCTCGCCGAGATGATGGGCGGCAAGGCGGTCAAGTTCCCACCCAACCCGGGCAGCTTCTTCGCGCTCCAGCTCGACGATCACGGATCCGGGGTCGAGGTCTATCCCGCCGGCACCGTGCTCGAGCCGGGCGGCGAGGTCGGCGGCGGTTTCGCCAAGACCGGCCCGACGAGCGGCTACCGCGCCACCCATTTCGCGCTCAGCGTCAAGACCGACGCGAAAAAGGTCGAGGCGATCGCCCAGCGCGAAGGCTGGCAGTGCTACACCTGCAACCGCGGCCCGTTCCACGTCATCGAGGTGTGGATCGAGAACGAGTCGATGGTCGAGATTCTGCCGCCGGAATTCGCCGCCGAATACGTCGCCTTCACCAATCCGGAAAAGGTGCTGACCGCGATGGCCAATGCCCCGGCGCAGCACGCGCGGCAGCGGGCTTAGCGGAACCCGGCGCGGCCTCGGGACGTTTTGGCAGAAACCGCAACGTTATGAGGTCAGACCGATGCGCACGATTGCGATAGCCGCGATTTCGGCGGCGCTTCTCTCGAGCACGTCCGTTTTCGCCCAAACGACGACGCATCCGACATCGCCGGGAGCCCGCCCGCCCGCCACCGCGCCGGCTGCGGCCGCGCCGCGCCCGGCGCCGAACCCGTTGAAGCAGGAAATGGTCTCCAACATCGAGGGTACGACCGTCTACGGCAAGGATGACTCCAAGCTCGGTTCCGTGTCCGAGGTTCTGATGGACCCGGACAGCAAGAAGATCGACCGGCTGGTCGTGAAAACGGGCGGGGTCTTGGGTGTCGGAGGCCACCGGTTCGCCCTTCCGATCGACCAGTTTACCTGGGAAGCGGACAAGGGCGTCCTGAAGGTGTCGATGGACGAGGCGGCGGCGAAGTCTCAGCCCGACTGGGTGGAAGGCGCCCATACGGGGTCTGGATCGAGCACGGCGCCGGCCGGCACGACGCCGCCGAGCCACGCGGGTGACTCGACGCACTGAGCATAGCCGGTTTGGTTCGCCGCGGACCCGCCAGGGTCCGCGGCGGGCCGAGGCTCAGTAAGTTTCTTTCGGCAGGTTGAGGTGCGGGAAGACGCTGTGGACGTGCGGCGGCGCCACGGTGCGCGCCGGGCGGATATAGCTCTTGTCGAGCTCGGCGTATGAGGTGACGCCGAGCAGCGACAGGCAGATGCGGATCTCGTCCTCGAGGATTTCGAAAAGCCGCACGACGCCCTCTCCGCCCGCCGCCGCGAGGCCGTAGACGTAGAGCCGCCCGCAAACGATCGCGTCGGCGCCGAGGGCGATCCCCTTGACGATGTCGGTGCCGCGGTAGAACCCGCCATCGACCATGATCTTGGCGCGCCCGCCGACCGCCTCGACCACCTCGGGCAGCACGTCGGCCGAGCCGACACCCTGGTCGAGCTGCCGTCCGCCGTGGTTCGACACATAGACGCAGTCGACACCCCGATCGACCGCGATCTTGGCGTCCTCGGCCGTCGCGATGCCCTTGAGGATCACCGGAAGCCGCGAGTTGCGCTTGATCCGGTCGATGTCGTTCCAGTTGAACCGGGCCTGGTAGATGCGGGCGTCGCCGACCCGGACGCGGCGGCGTTCGTGCCGCTTGGCGATGTCGCGCTCGCGCCGCGAATAGCTGTCGGTGTCGACGGTCAGGCAGAAGGCGTCGTACCCCGCGGCGGCGGCGCGGCTGACATGGTCGTCGACCCAGGCCTCGTCGCCGCGCACGTAGAGCTGGAAGATCTTGAAGCCCTTGGGCGAGGCCTCCGCGGTCTTTTCGAGCCCCGGATGCGACACCGACGACAGGATGATGCCATTGCCGAATTCCTGCGTCGCGGCGGCCACGGTCGCGCCGCCGCCCGGCTCGAAATTTTCGAGGCTGCCGACCGGCGCGCATAGCACCGGGATGCGCAGCTTCTTGCCGAACAGGGTCTTCGACACATCGACATCGGACACGTCGCGCAGCACGCGCGGGCGGAACCCGATCGCGTCGAGGGCCATGCGGTTGCGCGCCAGGGTGGTCTCGGTCTCCGAGCCGCCGATCAGGTAGTCCCAGTTGTTGCGGTTCAGATTCTGGCGGGCGACCGTCACGAATTCGTGCAGGTTCATAAAGCGGTAGTCGAGAATTTCGTCGGCCATCGGGCTCCCCAGGGCAAATTCGGCGCGGCGAGCCTAGCGGAGCGGATATGCGGCAGCAATCGCCGCGACGCAGTCTTAGGTTGGCGCGCGCTCGTGCTTCGCCCGCAGCGCATCCTCGCGGCGCTTCCGCGCGACGGCGGCTTCTCCGCCGTTGGTCGCGCGGTAGAGGTCGAGCGCGTCGAACTCGTCCTCGCTCGGCGCCGTCAGCGATAAATCGCTGTAGGTCGAGCGGTCGGGCGCGCGCATGACATCGCGGAAGATCGCCCTCGCCTCGCGGTAAATTCCCCAATAACCCCGCAATTTGCCGACCGTCTCGGCGGCGTAGCGGGGATAGAAGGCGAGGCGGCTCTCCCGCGGCAGGCCGTGGCGCCGGTCGCGCCGCGACTTGCGGCGAAACGCGCCGCCTTCGAGCGGGTGGACCCCCTCGAAGGCCGAGATCAGCTTGAACCACAACAGCGTCGTCAGCGTCGTGCCCGGCCGGCCGGCGGGATTGGCCGCGACGCGACGCAGCACGGTCCGCATGTGCTCCGGCCCGTAAAAGCTGCGCCATGCCGCGCGGTATGCCTCGTCCCATTCCGCGTCCGACATGCGCTGGTGATGCGTGACGCGGTGGTAAAGGTCGTATTTGTTGAGGTCGGGGTCCATCCACGCGCCGTTCTGCCACAGCACCTTGTGGTCTTCGGAGCCGGGCAGCGGCGTCAGATTGAAAAACTCGAGGATGTCGAGCGGCAATTCCCGCTTGATGATCTCGACGTCGTTGAGGATCGACTGCAGCGTGTCGCCGGGAAAGCCGATGATGTAGCCGGCGCAGGTGATGGCGCCGTGCGCGCGCCATTTCTGGATCATGGTGCGGTATTCGGTGATCTTGTTCTGGTTCTTTTTGCTCGCGAAGAGATTGTCGGGGTTGATGTTTTCCAGCCCGATGAAAACGCGGCGAACCCCGGCCGCGGCCGCTTTCTCGATAAAATTCGGAATGCGGTGGCACAGCGTGTCGACCTGGATCGTGAACCCCAGGTTCATCCCCTCGCCGCGCAGCCGGATCATGCGCTCGAACAGCGGCTCCCAGTGCCGGTTGCGGGCGAAATTGTCGTCGGTGATGAAGAACCGCTTGATGCCCTGCCGATAATTCTCGCGGATCGTCCGCTCCAGGTCGTCCGGCGTGCGAAAGCGGCTCTTGCGGCCCTGCACGTTGATGATCGTGCAGAACGAGCACTGGTACGGGCAGCCGCGGCCGAGATCGAAGCTGGACAGGGCGCCCGATATCCGCCGGATGTGCCGCGCCGGAAGGATCGGCGCCGGCTCCCCTTCGAGCGCCGGCAGATCGTCCATGAAGTTGTAGAGCGGGCGCAGGGCCCCGTCGCGCGCGTCGCGGATGACCTGGTCGAGCCGGCCGTGCTCGGCCTCGCCGGCGAATAGCGAGATGCCGAGCGCCTGCGCCTCGCGCAATTCGGGCGTCAGCTCGGGCAGCATCGCGATGCAGCCGGAGACGTGAAATCCGCCGATGCACACCGGCAGGCCGGCGGCGAGAAACGGCCGCGCGATGTCGACGGCGCGCGGAAACTGGTTCGATTGCACGCCGACCAGCGCGATCAGCGCGCCGCCGCCGGCTTTGCGGATCGCGCGGACGATCCGGTCCGGCCTCACCCGCTGGTTGGTCTCGTCGAAGGTGTGGAGGCGCAGCGCCACGCCGGGGCCGAGCACCTGCCGTCGCCCCGCATCCTCGGCCAGCGAATTGAGGCTCGCCAGCGTGTTGGACGGGATCGCCGCCTTGACCCACTGAATGGGATAACCGTCATCGTCGTAATGGCTGGGCTTGATCAGCACCAGATGGAACAAATCCTCTGACGCCCTGCGGGAACCGGCCTTGCCAGAACGTACCATGGTGCAAGTCTTAATGCAGTTTGCCGGGTCGGTCGAGCGAGGGCCGCCCTTTTCCTACTTTGCGCTTGGGCAGCGCCGCCGCCTGTCGCTACGATAGGTCCCGCCAAGAACAACCTCGACAGCGCGGAGACGCCGCATGCCCCATCGTATTTTGACCCCCGAAGGCCATGGCGAAGAAACCATGGCGATCGCCCATGAGTTTCTGCCGCCCGGCTACGAGCTGGTCACCGCGCCGCACGGCCGGCCGGAATTCTGGGAGCTGCTGAAGGACGCCGAGTTTTATATCGGCGCCGGCCAGTACAAGCACGGCCCCGAATTCTATTCCCAGGCGCCGAAGCTGAAGCTCGTCCAGACCCTGAGCGCCGGCTACAACACCTACGATCTCGAGGCCGCCCGCACGGCCGGCGTGCCGATCTGCAACAATGGCGGCGCGAACGCGACCGCGGTCGCCGAGCACGCGATCATGCTGATGCTGGCGGTCTCGCGGAAATTGATCTGGGTGCATGACGGCGTCGTCTCCGGGCGCTGGCGCGGCAACGATTTCAATTCGGCCAAGCTTTATGAGGTCGAGGACAAGGTGCTCGGTATCGTCGGCCTCGGCAATATCGGGAAAAAGGTCGCCCGCCGCGCCAAGGCGTTCGACATGCGCATACAGTATTACGACATCAATCGCATGACGACCGATCAGGAAGACGCGCTCGGCGTCCGCTTCGCGCTGTTCCCCGAGCTGCTCAAGACCTCGGATTACGTATCGCTGCACGTGCCGCTCGACCGGTCGACGCACAATCTGATCGGCGAGCGCGAGCTGGCGATGATGAAAAAGACCGCGATCCTGATCAACACCTGCCGCGGTCCGGTCGTCGACGAGGTGGCGCTCTACAAGGCGCTGCGCGACGAGGTCATCATGGCCGCCGGGCTCGACGTGATGGTCGAGGAGCCGCCAAAGCCCGACCACGAGCTGTTCACGCTGCCGAACGCGATCTTTAGTCCGCATTCTGCCGGCCCGACCTGGGACAACCATCCGAAGCGCTGGCGCAACGCCTTCGACAATTGCCAGCGCGTCGCCCGCGGCCAGCGCGCCTTCTGGATCGTGCCCGAGCTGCGCGACTCGATGTAGCCGGCAAAGCCGCCGCGGAGGCCATGGAGTTCCCGTGTCCGCGCTCGACCGCCGCCGCATCCTCGCCGCCGCGGCGGCGCTGGCCGGGCCCGGGCTTCTCGGCGCCCGCGCGGCCCAGGCGATCGAAGCCGCCGACGCGCTGGTCACCGGCGCGCTCACGGTCGACATGCACAGCCACGGCGGCGGGTTTATCCGGGAAAACACGTCGCCCGATCCGGTCGGGGAGGCGATGCGCGCCGGCGGGCTGGCGGCGGCCTGTCTGGCGATCGTCGCCGATGTGCCGACCCACCGGGTCTTTCCCGACCGCACCATCCACCCGGTGCGCGATCCCGCGCCGGGCGAGCTTTACGCCTGGAGCACGGCCTCGTTCGCTCGCTTGATGGCGCTCGCCCGGGAAAATGGATTGCGCGCGGTCGGCTCCACCGCCGATCTGCGCGGCTCGCCGTCCGGCGGGCCGGCGATGATCGTCGCTTCCGAAGGCGCCGATTTTCTCGAAGGCCGCATCGAGCGCCTAGACGAGGCGCGTATCCAGTACGGGCTGCGTCACCTGCAGCTCGTGCATTACCGCCCGAACGAGCTCGGCGACATCCAGACCGAGGCGCCGGTGCATAACGGCCTCACCGATTTTGGGGTCGAGGCGGTGCGCGCCTGCAACCGGCTCGGCATCGTCGTCGATGTCGCGCACGCGACCTTTGCCACGGTCCAGCGCGCCGCCGCGGCATCCAGCCGGCCGCTGATCCTGTCCCACACCTCGCTGGCCGGCGCGCCCGGGCCGCGCAGCCGGCAGATTACCGCCGACCATGCGCGGGTGGTCGCGCAGACCGGCGGGGTCGTCGGCGTGTGGCCGCCCTCCACCATCTTCCCGACCCTCGACGCGATGGCACAGGGGATGGCGCGGCTCGCCGATATCGTCGGGATCGATCATGTCGGGCTCGGCAGCGACATGCGCGGGCTGCTCGTGCCGTCGGTGCTGCCGAGCTACCGCGTGTTTCCGCTATTGGCGCAGGCCCTGCTGGCGCGCGGCTTCTCACCGGAAGAGGCCGGGAAGCTTCTTGGCGGCAATTACGCCCGCGTCTTTGCCGCGACCGTCGGCTAGGAGGATCGCATGACCCATCGTCACGGACCGGATTGCCCGTCGCGCCGCGCGCTGCTCGCGGGGCTCGCCGCCGCGGCCCTGCCGCTCCCCGCGCTCGCCGCCGATCCGGGGCCGCGCCGGGTCGACGTGCACCACCATTTCTTCCCGCCCGGCTATGTCGAGAAGATGGCCGAGGTGGTCGGCAACAAGCCGAGCCCGCTGCAAACCGGCTGGTCTCAGGCCCAGGTGCTCGACCACATGGACAAGACGGGCACCGCCACTGGCATCGCCTCGATCTCGCCGTGGGGTCCGCATTTCAAGGACGCCGAACAGGCGCGCGCGCTTGCCCGGCTGTGCAACGACTACGCGGCGCAGATGAACCGCGACCATCCCGGCCGCTTCGGCCTCTTCGCGGCGATGCCGATGCCCGATGTCGACGGCACGCTGAAGGAGATCGAATACGCTCTCGACACGCTCAAGGCCGACGGCATCGGTCTGATGACGAGCTATGGCATGAAGTGGCCCGGCGATCCGGCCTTCGCCCCGGTCTTCGAGGAGCTGAACCGGCGGAAGGCGGTCGTCTACTTTCACCCGAACACGCCGCAATGCTGCGGCCATCTCGTGCCCGACAGCTCGCCGGCGATGCTCGAATGGCCGTACGACACCGGGCGCGCCGTGGTCAGCCTGCTGCTTGGCGGCGCGCTGGCGAGATACCGCGACATCAACTGGATCTTCTCGCATGCCGGCGGGCCGGTGCCGCCGCTCGCCGGCCGCATCGTCAACATGACCCGCAACCGCAAGGACCTGGCGACGATCGCGCCGCAAGGCGTCATGCGCGAGCTGACCCGGCTCTACTACGACACCGCCAACGCCGCCTTCCCGGCGACGATGGCCGGGCTCCTCAAATTCGTGCCGGTGTCCCAGGTCGTGTTCGGCAGCGACTACCCCTACTATTCGCTCGAGGAAAACACCTCGAACCTCGCCGAAATCCCCCTCGACCCCGCCGACCGCCAGGCTATCGACCGCGGCAACATCGCCCGGCTGATCCCGCGCTACGCGGGGTGAGGAGGCATTGAAATACGCATCAATCGATGCGACTTTTGATGCCACAGGAGGAGGCGAGATGCGTACCACGATCTCGGTTGACGACGATCTGATGAACACGCTTCGGCTTTACACCGGGCAGAGTGAGAACGCTGCCGTCATCCGGGCGGCGCTGCAGGGCTTCCTCGAGCGAGAGGCGGCACGGCGCCTGATTCTTCTAGGCGGCAGCGATCCGAACGCCAAAGCGCCGCCACGGCGCAGGCCGCCGCCCGCATGACACTTGTCGATTCATCCATTTGGATCGATCACATCCGAATGTCGGACGCTGTCTTAGCCGGCCTCATCGACCGCCGCCAAGTGTTGGTGCATCCCTTCGTGATCGGTGAAATCGCTCTCGGCGCCATCCGGACGCGAGCCGCGGTTCTGGCTGCGCTGGGGGAACTGCCAAGTTCTCCGATCGCCAGCCACGCCGAGGTCGTGCATATGATCGAAGAACACCGGCTATACGGACGCGGGGTCGGCTATGTCGGTGCCCACTTGCTCGCTGCGGCACGTTTGCGGCGCGCTACATTGCTGTGGACCCGCGACCGCCGGCTCCACGCAATCGCGGACGAGCTTGGCGTGGCCGCGCGCGTCGTCCATTAGCCCTCCCGGCACTTCACCATCCTGAGCGGCGTATAGGTGAGCGCCGTCGCGCCGTCCTGCTTCACCACCCGCACCCGCGTGCGCACCAGCCCGCGCCCCGGCCGGCTTTTCGACAGCCGCGCCTCGATAATCTCGCACTCGGCGTGGATCGTGTCGCCGGCGACGACCGGGCCCTCGATGTTCAGCTCCATGTGCAGGAACGCGAAGCCGGTGTGCTGCATCGTCGATTGCGTCAACAGGCCCTCGGCGAAGGCGTAGACCAGGGCGCCGGGCGCCGGCCGGCCCTTGATGTCGCTCTCCTCGGCGAGGAATTCGAGGTTGGTGAACAGCACCTCGACCATGCCGGTGCAATTGACGAAATTGGTGATGTCGGCCTCGGTGACGGTGCGGCCGATCGTCTTGAACCGCCGGCCCACCGGCAAATCTTCGAAAAAGAGCCCCAGCCCGACCGTTTCCATCCCGCTTGCTCCCGTGCTGCCGGGCGGAGAATATCGCCGCCGCCGTGCCGTGGGGAGTAATCGAACATGCCGACTTCGCCGAGGATCGCCCTCATCCACGCCGTCACCGTCGCGATGGCGCCAGTCCACGACTCGTTTCGCCGGCTCTGGCCGGAGGCGGAGTGCGTCGACATCCTCGACACCTCGCTGTCGCGCGACCGCGAGCGCGACGGCGAGCTGACCGGCAAGATGGTGGGGCGCTTTCTGCTGCTGGCGAAATACGCCGAGGATAACGGCGCCGACGGCATCCTCTTCACCTGTTCCGCCTTTGGCGAGGCGATCGAGCAGGCGGCGGCGAAGGCGCGCATCCCGGTGCTGAAGCCCAACGAGGCGATGTTCGAGGCGGCGCTCGCCGCCGGCGGCCGGCTCGGGATGCTCGCGACGTTTGAGCCCAGCGTCGCCGGGATGGAAGCCGAGTTCCGCGACATCGCCGGCGCGGCGCGCTCCCCGGCGACGCTCGAAAGCCATTGCGTCGACGGGGCGATGAAGGCGCTGCAGGGCGGCGACGGCGCGGCGCACGACCGCCTCCTCGCCCAGGCGGCGCCGCGCTTCGCCGATCGCGACGCCGTCCTGCTCGCGCATTTCTCCACGTCGCGCGCCGAGGCGGCGGTGCGCGAAGCGGTGAATTGCCCGGTATTGACCGCCCCGGGCGCGGCGGTGACGAAACTCAAACAGCGGATCGCGTGAGGCCCTACTTCGACTTGGTCACGTCCTTCGTGGCGTCGTCCTCGTCCTCGTCCTCGTCCTTGTCCTTCGGCTTTTTCGCGGCATCGCCGACGCCGCCAGGGGCTGCCGGAAGCGCCTTCACCTCCTGCTTGCGGGTGCCGGCGTAGTCGACCTTGAGGCCGAGCGCCTTGATCATCGCATCCGGCCCGGCGGCGCCGGTGACGCTGGCGGCGGTGGTGCCCGGCGGCGGGCTGAAGGTCAGGCGCAGC
>DASUIE010000061.1:0-2104 GCA_036273175.1 Allostellaceae bacterium | reverse complement strand
GATCAAGGCGTCGGCCGGGGGCGGCGGCCGGGGGATGCGCGAGGTTGCCTCGGCGCCCGAGTTCCCGCGCGCCCTCGAAGCGGCGAAGCGCGAGGCCGCAGGCGCCTTCGGCGACGACCGTGTGCTGGTCGAGCGGCTGCTGACGGCGCCGCGCCACATCGAGGTGCAAGTCTTCGCCGATGGCCGCGGCAACACGGTCCATCTCCACGAGCGAGACTGCTCGATCCAGCGGCGTCACCAGAAGGTGGTGGAGGAGGCGCCCGCGCCCGGTTTGTCACCAGCGCGGCGCGCCGCGATGGGCGATGCCGCGGTTGCCGCCGCGGCCGCGGTTGGCTATGTCGGCGCCGGGACCGTGGAGTTCATCGTCCAAGGTGACCAATTCTATTTCATGGAGATGAACACGCGGCTGCAGGTCGAGCACCCGGTGACCGAGGCGGTGACGGGGCTCGATCTGGTCGAGTGGCAATTGCGCGTCGCCGCCGGCGAGACGCTGCCGTTGCGCCAGGAGCAGGTTCGGCTCGACGGTCATGCGATCGAGATGCGGCTCTATGCCGAGAACCCGGAACGCGGATTTCTGCCGGCGACCGGCACCTTGCGCGGGCTTCGCCTGCCGGGGCCGGAAGAGGCTCGAGTCGATACCGGTGTGCGGCAGGGCGATGCGGTGACGCCGTTCTACGACGCGATGATCGCCAAGATCGTCACCTGGGGGGCCGATCGCGAGACCGCGCGGTTGCGCATGGCGCGGGCGCTGAGGAACAGCGCAGTCTACGGCGTCGCGAGCAATCTCGGCTTTCTCGCGCGGATCGCCGCCGATCCCGATTTCGCGGCGGGGGCTGTTGACACGGGGTTCATCGAGCGGCGCAAGGCCAGCCTCATCCCGCCGCGAGGGCCGGTGCCGGAGGATGCGGTGACGGCGGCCGTCCGCCACCTCTCCGGGGGGCGCAAGGCGGGCGGCGGCGACCCCTGGTCGCGGCGTGACGGATGGCGCCTCAACCTCGCGAACGCGGCCGAGCAGTTCCACTTGCGCTGCGGTGACGAAATGCTGGTTACGGCTGCGCGCTGGGACGAGGTTGCATCGCCGCTGCCGGTTTTCGAGCACGATGGCGAGGTCGCGGTGTCGGTCGACGGCGATCTGTGGCGCTTTGAGATCGTCGACCCGCTTCAACCGCCGGAAGCGGCGCAGCTTGCCGGGGGCCGGCTTACGGCGCCGATGCCGGGCAAGGTCGTGCAGCTTTTTGTCACTGCGGGCGAGTCGGTGCGGCGCGGCCAGCCGTTGCTTGTCATCGAAGCGATGAAGATGGAGCACACGATTTTGGCGCCGCAGGATGGGAAGGTTGCCGCCATACCCTACGCAATTGGCGACCCCGTCGAGGAGGGCGCCGAGTTGATCCAGCTAACGGGCGGGTGATGGCGCTGCACCTGGTCAAGATGGCCGTAGGCGCAACGGATTTCGACTCGCTATGCCGCGGTCGCGCCGAGCGCACCGCGCAGCGCGGCTGGAGCGCCGTTTACACGCGCAACCGCCCTCGGCGCGAGGAGGAGGTGCTCGATGGCGGGTCGCTTTTTTGGGTGATCCGCGGGCAAATCCGAGCCCGCCAGCGTATCGTCGCCCTGCACGCCGAACGGGATGACAACGGCCGGGGATATTGCCTGATCGAGACGGAAACCGAAGTCGTACCGACCCTCTTGCGGCCGTTCCGGCCGTTCCAGGGGTGGCGCTACCTGCTCCCGGCGGATGCCCCACCCGACCGAACCGGCCTCGGAGAGCTCGCCGGCGAGCCGCCGCCCGAGGCGATGATGCGGGAATTGCGCGATCTGGGGCTGATCTGACGCGACTGCCGAAATTTTACTCATCCTGTCCTGGACAGGGCGGGATCGCACCACTATGTTGGTCGTTCGCCCGCGACCGTGGGGTGGCCGGTCCGCCAAGTGGGGCGGCTGGCGCACCGTCGGCTCCGGGGCTCCGTTGATTGTCATGGTGAGGGAGTAGGAAGGGATGCGCGGGCGGCGGCGTGATGCGCTGTCGTGCGCGCGGAGACGAGAGTTTGAAGTGAGTGCGACAGGATGAACATGAGAGTTTGATCCTGGCTCAGAACGAACGCTG
>DASUIE010000060.1:0-6984 GCA_036273175.1 Allostellaceae bacterium | reverse complement strand
CCAGCTCAGCCTCCACGCGAGGCCGCTCGACGCGCTGCGCCCGCACCTCGCGCCCGGCCGCCGGTTACTGCTGCTGAGCGAGGACGGGGCGACGCCGGCGGCCGTCGCGCGGCTGCTGACCGGGCTCGGCTGGGGCCCGAGCGGGCTGACCGTGTGCACGCATCTCGGCGGGCCGCGCGAGGCCATCGCTGCGTCGACGGCGGCCGAGTGGGGCGAGCGCCGCGCCGCCGACCTGAATACGATCGCGCTCGAATGCCGCGCCGGTCCCGGCGCCCGCATCCTGTCGCCAGCGCCCGGTCTTCCCGACGACGCTTTCGAGCATGACGGGCAGATCACCAAGCGCGAAATCCGCGCCGCGACCCTGGCCGCCTTGGCGCCGGTCTGGGGCGAGACGCTGTGGGATATCGGCGCCGGCAGCGGCTCGGTCGCGATCGAGTGGCTGCGCGCGGTGCCCGGCGCCAAGGCGGCAGCGGTCGAGCGCGACCCGGCGCGCGCCGCCGCGATCGCCCGTAACGCCGCCGCGCTCGGCGTGCCGGGGCTCGAGGTCATCGGTGGCGAGGCGCCGGCGGTGCTTCCGCTTTCCACCCCCGACGCGGTCTTCGCCGGCGGCGGCGTCGCGGCGGAGGGATTGCTGCCGGCGCTGTGGCAGAGGCTGCGCGCTGGCGGACGGCTCGTCGCCAACGCGGTCAGCCTGGAAGGAGAACAGGCCCTGATCGGCCGGCAGGCGGCGTGGGGCGGGACGCTGACGCGGTTGTCGGTGAGCCGGGCCGAGCCGCTGGGCGCCCATCGCACCTGGCGGCCGCTCTTGAGCGTGACCCAGCTCGCCGCCGTAAAGCCCGGCTGAGATGGCTGGGTCCTGGCTCGCCGGGTTTCGCCCCTATGCGCTGCTGACGGCGCTGTGCCTGATGCTTTACGCGCCGGGGATCGCGACGATCCCGCCGCTCGACCGCGACGAGGCGCGGTTTGCCCAGGCGACGCGGCAGATGCTTGAAACCGGCGATTTCCTGCGCATCCGCTTTCAACGCGAGGCGCGCAACAAGAAGCCAGCCGGCATCTATTGGCTGCAGGCTGCCGCCGTCGCCACGTTCAGCGACGCCGAGAGCACGGCGATCTGGCCCTACCGGCTGCCGTCGCTGCTCGCGGCCACCGGGGCGGTGCTGATGCTCTTCGCCTTTGGCAAGGCGATGGTCGCGCCGGGCGCCGCCTTTGCCGCCGCGGTAATGCTGGCGACCTCGCTCGCGCTCGTCGCGGAGGCGCATATCGCCAAGACCGACGCGGCGCTGCTCGCCGCGATCGTCGCCGGGCAGGGATTTCTCGGCCTGTGCTACCGGCGCCGGGACCTGCCGCTCGGCGCGGCGGCGGGGTTTTGGGTCGCCGAAGCGGCGGCGATCCTGATCAAGGGGCCGATCGGCCCGGGTCTCGCCCTCGTCACCGCGGTGAGCCTTTCCATTGCCGACCGCGACGCGCGCTGGCTGCGCGGACTACGCCCGTTGCGCGGGATCGCCTTGACCGTGCTGATCCTGGCCCCGTGGCTGATCGCGATCGAGCACGCGACATCCGGCCAGTTTCTCGGCGAGTCGCTCGGGCACGACCTGTTCGGCAAGCTGGTCGGGGTGCAGGAATCGCACGGCGCGCCGCCGCTCACCTATATTGCCCTGTCGCTGGCGACGTTCTGGCCCGGCTCCCTTTTCCTCGCGCCGGCGCTGATCGAGGGGTGGCGGCGACGCGACGCGCCGGCGACGCGGTTTCTGCTCGCCTGGCTCGTCCCCGCCTGGGTTCTGATCGAGCTGGTGCCGACCAAGCTGCCGCATTACGCGCTGCCCCTCTATCCCGCGCTGGCGCTGCTGGCCGGCACGGCGATCGGCGGGTTCGCCAATACAGGCTGGGCGCGACGGGCCGACCTCACGGTGCGCGGATTGTGGACGCTGACGACGCTGGCGCTCGCCGCCGCGCTGGTCGTGCTGGGGTTGCGCTACGGCCCGAGCCCGTTTGCCGGGGGTGCGGTGCTGGTGATCGGCGCCGGGGCGGCGATGCTGTTTCGTCCGAGCCTGGCCGCGTTGGCGGCGCTCGCGCTGGCCTTGACGCTGACCCTGACGCTCGAGCTCCCCGGGCTCGACGGGCTGTGGCTTAGCCGGTCGGCGGCGGCGCTTGTCGCCGCGCATCCGCCCCCGGCCGGGGAGCCTCTCGTCGCGGTCGGCTATAACGAGCCGAGCCTGGTCTTTCTGCTCGGCACCCAATTGCGCCTCGACAGCGCGCATGGCGCGGCGGAGCTGCTGGAGAAAGGCGGCGAGGCCCTCGTCAGCGACCGCGAGCAGGCCGTCTTCCAGCAGGCGCTCGGCGCGCGCGGGCTGGCGGCGCGGACGCTTGGTGCGGTTGCCGGCACCGACTACTCCACCGGCCGGCGCCTGACCGTGACCCTTTACGCCGTGGGGCCGAGCTGATGGCGGCGGGACAGGTCTTCGGTCTCGGGGTCGGGCCGGGCGACCCGGAGCTGATCACGCTCAAGGCGCTGCGCCTGTTGCGCGCCGCTTCGGTCGTCGCCTATCCCGCGCCCGAAACTGGCGACAGCTTTGCCCGGGCGATCGTCGCCGCGCATCTCGACCGGGGCCAGCGCGAGATCGCCCTGCGCTTTCCGATGCGGCCGGGTCCGCCGCCGGCAGCGCTCTACGACGCGATGGCGGCCACCCTCGGCACGGAGCTCGACGCCGGCCGCGACATCGCCGTTCTGTGCCAGGGCGACCCGCTGTTCTATGGCAGTTTCGCCGGGCTTCTCGCGAGGCTGGCGCCGCGCTATCGCGTGACCGTGGTGCCCGGCGTATCGTCGGTCATGGCCGGCGCGGCCGCCGCCGGCGCCGCGCTGGTCCAGCGGGACGAGGCGCTGACCGTAATCCCGGCGACCCTGCCGGAAGACGAGTTGACGCGCCGCCTCGCCGCGGCCGAATGCGCCGCCGTGGTCAAGATCGGCCGCCACCTGGCCAAGCTCCGCCGCGCGCTCGACCGGCTGGGCCGCCTCGACGCGGCGCTCTATATCGAGCACGCGACGCTGCCCGATCAGCGGATCGCCCCGCTCTCCGGCCTCGGCACGGAGACGGCGCCATATTTCGCGTTGGCGCTGATACGCAACGAAGGAGGATCGCGTGCTCGACCGGGTTGAGATCGACGGCGGCGAATTGGTCCGGCAGGGCGCCCATGTCACCGGCTGGACGCCGCCGGGCCAGCGGCCCGTGCTGTTCCTCAGCCCGAACAGCGCCTTCTCCCCGGGAAAGGCGATCCGCGGCGGCATCCCCGTGATTTTTCCGTGGTTCGGGCCGAACCTGAAATTCCCGGCCGCGCCGCAGCACGGCTTCGCCCGCGCCGCGCCGTGGCGGGTCGAAAAACGCGATGGCCTAACTATTCAACTAAGTCTTGAGGGTGATGGCGACCCGTTCTGGCCCGAACGGTTTCGCGCGATCTACGAGGTCACCTTCGGCGCGACGCTGACCTTGCGGCTGCGCGTGCAGAACCCGGCGTCGCGGCCCATCGCCTTCGAGGAGGCGCTGCACAGCTATTTCGCGGTCAGCGATGTCGCGGCGGTCTCGGTCACCGGCCTTGGCGGGCGCCGCTTTATCGACAAGACCGACGGCATGAAGCGCAAGCGCCAGCGCGCGGCGGCGCTGCGGCTCACCGGGGAAACCGACCGGGTTTATCTCGACACCCCGGCCCGGCTCGACATCGGCGACCCCGGCTGGAACCGGCGCATCTCGATCGTCAAGGACGGCGCCGCCTCGGCGATCGTGTGGAACCCGTGGGAAGAAAAATCGGCCGCGATGGCCGATCTCGGCCCGGATGTCTGGCGCGGCTTCGTCTGCGTCGAATGCGGCAATGTCGCGGACAACGCGGTGCTGCTCGACGCCGATTCCGAGCATGTCATGACGGTCGAGATCTCCGTTGCCTGAGACCGCCGCGATCGTCGTGCTCGGCCCGAGCGGCACGGCGCTGGGCCGACGGGTGCGCGACCTGCTGCCCGGCTCGGCGCTGTGCGGACCGCGCAAGCTGGCGGCGGATTGGGACGAGCCCTACGACAGCCTGGCCGCGCAGCTGACGACGCTGTTCGCGGCGGGGCGCCCCATCGTCGGGATTTGCGCAAGCGGCATCCTGATCCGCATCCTCGCGCCCCTGATCGCCAATAAGCGGGAGGAGCCGGCGGTCGTCGCGCTGGCCGAGGACGGATCGGCCGCGGTGCCGCTGCTCGGCGGCCATCGCGGCGCCAACGCGCTCGCCCACCGCCTCGCCGAGGGACTCGGGGCCGTCGCGGCGATCACGACGGCTGGCGATTTGCGGCTCGGTTTCGCGCTCGACGAGCCGCCCGCCGGCTGGCGTCTCGCCGACCCCGAGCCGGCGAAGGCGATCGCCGCCGCGCTGCTGGCCGGAACGCCCGTCGCGCTGGCCGACGAGCTCGGGGTAGCCGATTGGCTGACTGGGGCGTGGGCCGGACACGCGGATCTGACGGTCCGGGTCACCGACCGCGCCGTGAAGCCCGACCCGGCGACCCTGGTGCTCCACCCGCCGGTGCTGGCGCTCGGGATCGGCTGTGAGCGAGGCTGCCCCGCCGAGGAAGTCGCCGTCCTCACGGCCGCCAGTCTCGAAGAGGCCGGGCTCAGTCCTCTAGCGGTCGCGGCGGTCGTCTCGGTGGCGCTGAAAATGGACGAACCGGCAATCCATACTCTCGCCGCCTCGCTCGGGGTGCCGGCGCGGTTTTTCCCGGCCGAGCGGCTATTGGCGGAGACGCCGCGCCTCACCGGGCGCTCCGAAGCCGCCTTCCGCGCAACCGGCTGCTGGGGCGTCGCGGAAGGCGCCGCGCTCGCCGCCGCCGGCCCCGATAGCGAGCTGGTCGTGCCGAAGCGGAAGTCGCGCGGCGCGACCTGCGCCATCGCCCGCGCCCGGCTCCCGATCGCAGCTGCTTCGACCGGCATCCCGCGAGGTCGCCTCGCGGTGATCGGCATCGGCCCCGGCAAGGCAGCGTGGCGCACGCCCGAAGCGAGCGATCTCTTAGCTAAGTCAGACGATCTAGTTGGGTATACCCGTTACCTCGACCTCTTCGGCCCGAGCGACCAGCGGCGTCATGACAGTCCGATCGGCGCCGAAGAGGAGCGGGCGCGGCTGGCGCTCGATCTTGCCGCGGCCGGGCGACGGGTCGCGCTGGTCTCGTCGGGCGATGCCGGGGTGTACGGGCTCGCGGCGCTCGTGTTCGAGCTGCTCGACCGCGAGGACCGGCGCGACTGGCATGCGGCGGAGATCGTCGTCTCGCCCGGGATCAGCGCGATGCAGGCCGCCGCCGCCCGCATCGGCGCGCCGCTCGGCCACGATTTCTGCGCCATTTCCTTGTCCGACCTGATGACGCCGTGGGCGGTCATCCGCGCTCGCATCGAGGCGGCGGCCGGAGCCGATTTCGTCGTCGCCTTTTACAACCCCCGCTCGGCCCGGCGGCCGAACCACCTTGCCGAAGCGGCGGCGATTCTGCTCCGACACAGGGAAGCCGACACACCGGTCGCGATCGCCCGCAACCTCGGCCGCGATGGCGAAACCGTCGGCATCGTCGCGCTCGGCGAGCTGGCGGCGGCCGAAATCGACATGCTGAGCCTGGTTATCGTCGGCAACCGCCAAACCCGCCGCGTCGCCGGCCGCGTCTACACGCCGCGCGGCTATTTCCGGTGACCGTGCACTTTATCGGCGCCGGCCCGGGCGCCGCCGATCTGATCACGGTGCGCGGCCTCGACCTGATCCGGCGTTGCCCGGTATGCCTTTATGCCGGCTCGCTGGTGCCGCGCGAGACCGTCGCCGCAGCCCCGCCGGGAGCGCGCATCGTCGACACCGCCCCGCTGACCCTCGACGAGATTGTCGCCGAGATCGCCGAAGCCCACGCCGCCGGGCACGACATAGCCCGCGTTCACTCCGGCGACCCGTCGCTTTACGGCGCGATCGCGGAGCAGATGCGGCGGCTCGCCGGCCTTGGCATCCCCTACGACGTGACCCCGGGCGTTCCGGCCTTCGCCGCCGCCGCCGCCGCGCTGCAGACCGAGCTGACCCTGCCCGAGATCGCCCAGACGGTGATCCTGACCCGCACCGCGACCCGCGCCACGGCGATGCCGGAAAGCGAGAGCCTCGACCGCCTCGCCGCGAGCCGGGCCACGCTGGCGATCCACCTGTCGGTCGCCAACCTTGCCAAGATTGTGCGCGAGCTCGTCCCCCATTACGGCGCGGATTGCCCGGCCGTCGTCGCCTATCGCGTGAGCTGGCCCGACGAGATGCTGCTGCGCGGCACCCTCGGCGACATTCGCGACCGGGCGAAACGCGCCGGCATCACCCGCACCGCGCTGATCCTGGTCGGCCGCGCCCTCGGCGACGACTTAGCGGCCGAGAGCCGGCTCTACGCGCCCGGCCACCATCATGTGCTGCGCCCGCGTCAGCGCCGCGAGGCCTGCTGACGCAGCAGCTGGATCAGCGATTGCTTGCGGCTGTCCTCGGCCCAGCCGATCGCGTCGCGGCCGGTATAGTCGGCCCGGCGCGGGTTGGCCCCCTTGGCCAGGAGCATCCGCACGATCTCGGTATTGCCGCGCCGCGCCGCCGTCATCAGCGGCGTGACGCCGCTGCGATTTTCCGCGTCGGCCACCGCGCCGGCATCGAGCAGCAGCTTGACGATCTCGGGCTGGTTGCGGTCGGCCGCGTAGAACAGCGGAGTGTCGCCGAGCGGGTCCTTGAGATCGATCACCGCGCCGCCTTTGACGAGCAGCGTCGCGATCGTGAGGTTGCCGTTGATCGCCGCGATGTGCAGGCCGCTATGCCCGTCATCGTCGGTGTCGTTTGGGCTTTTGCCCTCGATCAGCAGCTTCTGCACGGTCGCGGCGTCATTCTTCGCCGCCGAGCGCGCGATGTTCGACCAATAGGCGGTGAACGGGTTGAGGAGCTGCGCTTTTGCCGCCGCGGCCGTCAGCGCGACCCCGGCGA
>DASUIE010000059.1:0-6111 GCA_036273175.1 Allostellaceae bacterium | reverse complement strand
AGGTCGAGCACGGCGTGAAAAGCGGTCACGAACATGCAGGCGGTGTTTTGCGTCGCCAGCAGCCGGTTGGCCGCCTCCATGCGCGGCGCCATGTCGCCCGGCCCGTCGGCCATCCGCAGCACCGTGCGCGATACCGCCATGAACAGCGCCGCCGGTGTCCCCTTCCCCGACACATCGGCGACGGTCAGCGCCAGATGCGTGTCGTCGATCAGGAAATAGTCGTAGAAGTCGCCGCCGATCTCGCGCGCCGGATGCATCTCGGCGTAGAGGTCGACAGCCTCGGTCGGTCCCGTCCGCACCAGCGGCGGCGGCAGGATCGACGTCTGGATCGCCGCGGCCGCCTGCATCTCCTGGCGCCGCGACTGCTTTGCGCGGATCTCCGCGGCCATATCGGCGAAGACGCGGGCGAAGGCGGCGAGCGCCCCCGATTGGCTTGTCAGCTCGTCGAGCAGCACCGGGTCGTATTCGTCGCGCTTCAGCGCTGTCGCGGCCGAGGTCAGATACGCCAGCGAATGGTTCATGTCGTAGAGGCGGTGGCCGAGCTCGTCGATGATCTCGGCCCCGATCGAGGGATATTTCGCGGTGAGCTCGATCAGGCTGTCGCGCTCGATTCGCAGCACGGCGAGAGGGGTCTTGACCACTACCGTCGCCGTCCGCGGCATATCGGTCAGCGCACCCAGCTCACCGACGATGCGCGGCGGCCCGACGGTCGCCATGTGGATGCGGTCGCCCGGGATCTCGACGAAGATGTCGACAGCGCCGTCGAGGATCAGATAGGCGAAGGTGTCGCGGTCTCCCTGGCGCATGATCGTTTCGCCGACGGGAAAGCTGGCGAACCCGCATTGCGCCGCGACCGCGTGCAGCGACACCCGGTCGAACTTATCGAAGATCGGATGCTCGGCGAGGAGCCGGGCGATTTCCTCGACCGGCGGAGCGAGAAGTACTGCCGCTTGCGTCATCTCGGCCGGTATAGCAGCAAAAAGCCCCGAACCGGGATTCCCGGTCCGGGGCGGTTTGCCGGAGTCTCCCGGACGCTATTCCCAGAAATCCATGACGACCTTGTTGTTGTCGTCGAGGATCAGGTTGAGCCGGTTGGGGTTGTGCACGATGCCGGCGACGCCATGCGTCGGCACGATCGTGCGGAACCCGCGCGGCAGCTCGGCATCGGTGACCACGCCCTGGCCGGCCGGGCCCTTCTCGACATACTTCTTGCCGATCAGATCCTTGCCGCTGTCGGCCTTGATCTGGGTCTGGGCCGAGCCCGGCATCGCCTTCAGCTCAATCGCGTTGGCGCCCGCGCGCACCCGCACGCCCTTGAACGGGTGACCCGACTCCAGGGTGAACATCGCGCCGAGCGGCACAAACCCATCGGCCTTTTGCGACTGGTCGGGGCTGTCGGCGATGAACTGCAGATCGAGAATGTCGTCGGCCGGCTTGCCGTAGAAGAATGGCACGAGCTGCGGGTTGTTCCACCCCGCCGAACTCGCCAGCCCGGTCACCCGGATAACATCGAGCTTAGGATCGTTGGCGGTCCGCACAACCTCGACGCTGGTGACGTAAAGCACCGGCATCGCCAGCGCGCGTTGGGCGCCGGATGGGCCGGCCGCGTCGGGGCTGCCCTGCTGCGCGTAGCCCGAGGAGCCCGCCCCGCCCGCGGGAGCGGCCGGAGCCGCCCCTTGCTGCGCCGCGGCACCCCCGGTCAGACCGGCTGTCAGCACCATGGCGGCAGCCAGGGCGCAAAGCTTCGGAACGATTGTTGTCATCCCCTTCCTCCGAAATGTAGGCCATTACCCCGGAGCGGCCGTCGGGCCGTCCGTCCCTAAACCGCCGGCTCGTGTACGCCGGCCGATACCCCGGCAACGGCGGGCTCCAGCCGCTCGAGCCGATCGAGCACGAGGTCTGTCGCCCGCATCTTTGTCATTCGACAATAGGTTGTTTCGGCCGTCGCGAACGAACCATTTTCAAACAGCTTATTGACCGGCTCGCCGCCGCCGCAAACGCTGAAATATTCGCAGCGCTCACGGCACAGCGCCACGCCCGCGCGGATATCGGCAAGCATCCGCGCCAGCAGCGGTCGCCCGGCCATCTCCGTCAGGTGCTCCCGGTTCACGTTGCCGATGATGAAATTCTCGTACTCGGCGTTTTTCAGCCCGAGCAGCTCTGGCGAAAACGTCGCGACATTGCCCTGCCAATCCATGCTGGTCACCGCAAAGGGCTCGACGAGCTGGTTGAAGAACCCCGCCTCGGCCGGCCGCAGCACCTGGCGGGTCGCGTCGTCGATCTCGCGAATGAAGTTGATCTTTCCGGGCGAACCCGCCGAAAGCCGCCAGAACTCGCTAAGAAAGCGATAGTAGAGGCGGTCGATCCCAGCTGCGGCAAAGCTTTCCGAGACGTGCTCCCCCTCGCTTTCCTCGACGTTGAAGCACACGTGCTCGACGCCCTCGGCGACATAAAACTCGAACATCTCGCGCGGCGAGGCGAGACTCTCGGCCGACAGCACCGAGATCACGTGGAACGGGACACCGTGCCGGCGCAGCAGGCGGATGCCGGCGACCGTCTTGTCCCAGGTGCCGCGGCCCGAGCGGGTCACGCGATTGCGATCGTGGAGATGCTTGGGCCCGTCGACGCTGACGCCGACATTGATGCCCTCTTCCGCGAAAAATCGGCACCAATCCTCGTCGATCAGCGTGCCGTTGGTCTGGAAAGAGTGGCTGACCCTGAGTTCGGCGGGCCGGAATTCATCGATCAGACAAAACGCGCGGCGATACCAATCGATCGGCAGCACGGTCGGCTCGCCGGCATGCCACACGACGCTAAGCCCGCCCGCGGCCCAGCCCGTCTCGAATACCTGCGCGAAGAGATTGCGCAGCGTCGCGTCGGCTACCACCGCCTTGTTGCCGCGATCGGGCAAATAGCAGTAGCGGCAGTCGATATTGCAAAACGGGGTCGGCTGGACGACCAAAAGCTGGATCTGCGGCTGGGCATCGGTACCCGGCCCCTCGGGGCCGGGTACCGCGCCTAGCCGGTCGTCCGCGTGCGGGCTCGTCATGGCCCGACGCTCAATCCGAAATTACCAGTTGCGGAACCAGTTCCCCCAATTCCGCCAGTTATGCCAGTTGTTCCAGTTCGGCCAACCCCAGCCGAATCCCCAATTTCCCCAAGCGAGCCGACCCTCGGCCTTGGCGGCCGCGGAGGCCTTGCCGTCGACGGACGATACGGCATCGCGCACCGCCGCGAGACGCTCGGAGACTTTCGCCTTCTCGACCGCGGAAGGCTGCAGGCTCTGGGGCTCTTCGCTCGCCGTGGCGGGAGCCGCGGCGCCGAGTGCCAGCGACGCGCCGAGGGCGCCGACCGGCATGAGGTAGCTCACAGTCTTTATGTACTTATGCCGCAAGGACAAGGGTTCCTCCATTATCGGCGACCGGTGGGCCTGCTGTCTGCGGAACGGGTGCCCCGCCGGCAGTGCCGGGAGCACGAACCCGCACTCCCCCCGGACTTGTGGGATACGACACCTGAGCGATGATCATCCCTGCGATTAGACATAGTGAAGAACAATCTCGGCGTCAATTTGGCCGATCCTGTATTGAACAATCAGGTCGGCGCCGCGGCCCATGGCGGCGAGAGCGCCTCGATGCGCCGGTAGGCGGGGCAACCAGGCTCGTGGGCGCCCGGCAGATAGCCGAGGCTCATTAAAAATTCGCCGACGATCTCGCCGCCGGTAAAGCGAAAATTCTTTTTAAAAAGCTTGACCCAATCGGCCGGCGACAGCGGGTGGTGTTCCCGCAGCCAGGCGTCGAACGAGCCGTAAGCGGTCCGCAAATCCTGGATGCGGCGGGCGTTGTCGATCACCGCGGCAATCTTGAGTCGGTTTCGAATGATGCCGGCGTCACCCATCAGCCGAGCCTTGTCGTCGTCACCGAATGCCGCGACCGCGTCGACATCGAAGCCCGCGAAAGCGGCGCGAAATGCCGCCCTCTTTTGCAGAACGGTGAGCCATGATAACCCGGCTTGGTTGATCTCCAGGACCAAACGCTCGAAAAGAACCGCCTCGTCGGCCGAAGGAAAGCCGTATTCATTATCGTGATACGGGCCGTGCAGCGGATGCGCCGGCGCGGATCGGCAATAGGCGGCGCTCATCTCACGACCCCCGGAAGCTGAGCCACGGCTCGTGGACGACGATGTAGATGCCGACCCAGATTACGCCCGCGACGACAGACGTCACCGCCAGCTTGCGCGGCAGGTAGGTGCGTTTCGGGGCGCCGACCGCGGCGCCGAGCTCGCCTGGCTCGGAAGGCGTAACCCAAAGCGGCAGAATCGCGAACAGCACGATCCACCACGTCAGCAGATAGACGACGACGCCGGTCAGCCAGCCCATCACGCCTCTTCGAGCTCGATCAAGGTGCCGAGAAAGTCCTTTGGGTGCAGGAACAATACCGGCTTGCCGTGCGCGCCGGGATGCGGCTCGCCGTCGCCGAGGATACGGGCGCCCTCGGCGACAAGCCGGTCGCGCGCGGCGCGGATATCGGCGACTTCATAGCAGACATGGTGCATCCCGCCGGCCGGGTTGCGCGCGAGAAAATCCCTGACCGGGGATCGGTCGCCAAGCGGCTCCAGCAGCTCGATACGAGTGTTGGGCAGCTCCACGAAAACCACGGTGACGCCGTGCTCGGGCAGCGGCTGCGGGACCGAAACCGTGGCGCCGAGCCAGCCGCGATAGGTCGCGGCAGCCGCCTCCAGGCCCGGCACGACGATCGCGACATGGTTGAGCCGCCCGATCACGCTAAAGCCTGACGAGCTGGACTTCGATCAGCGGCCGCTTGCCGAGCCGGTCGCTGATGCCGCGGCGCAGCGCGCGGCGGGCCGCCTCCATCAGCGTATCGTCGTTGCGGCGCAGCGGCGCCGGCATCGTCTCGACCGTGTCGGCGACGATATTGCCGAGCGCGGCGGCGATCTCCGGAACCGCGGCCCCCTCCCCCAGGCCGAACAGTGTCACGCGCGGCGGCGCCGCGAGGAAGCCCTTGCGGTCGACGACGACGCTCGCCACGGCCCCACCGTCGGCGGCGATGCGGCGGCGCTGCTTGAGCGCCGAGCCGCCGAGGGGCAGCAGCTCGGTGCCGTCGCTGGCGATCCGCCCGACCGGCACCTCGTCGACGACCGCCGCGCCATTGGCATCGAGTCGCACCACCGCGCCGTTCTCGATGACCAGCGCCTCCTGCACCTGGCAGGCGCGCGCGATCTCGGCATGGGTGGCGAGGTGCCGCGACTCGCCATGCACGGGGATCGCCACCCGCGGGCGGACCATCTGGTACATGCGGGTCAGCTCGTCCTGGCTCGGATGGCCGGAGACGTGGACGAACTCGTCGCTCTCGGTGACGATCTCCACCCCGAGCCGCGACAGCGCGTTCTGCAGCCGGCCGATCGGCTTTTCGTTGCCGGGGATGACCTTGGACGAAAAGATCACGACATCGCCGCCTTCGAGGGCGATGTGGGCGTGGTCGTCGCGGGCGATGCGGCTGAGGGCGGCGCGCGGCTCGCCCTGGCTGCCGGTGCAGATCAGCAGGATTTTGTCGCGCGGCACGTAGCCGGCCTCGTCCTCGGTCAGAAAGCGCGGGACGTCGGCCAGATAGCCGTTCTCGCGGGCCGCCGCGTCGATCCGGTGCAGCGACCGGCCGACCAGCGCCACGTCTCGCCCGTTGGCCCGCGCCGCATGGGCGATCGTCGACAGCCGCGCGACATTGGAGGCGAAGCAGGCGACCGCGACGCGGCCCTGGTAGCGCCCAATCAATTCGGTCAGCGATGCGACCAGCTCGCCCTCGGAGCGCGAGCTGCCGGGCCGCAGCGCATTGGTCGAGTCGCAGACCAGCGCCAGCACCCCCTCGTCGCCGATACGGCGCAGCGCCGCCTCGTCGGTTACGTCGCCGACGAGCGGGTCCGGGTCGAATTTCCAGTCGCCGCTATGCAGCACCGTCCCGGCCGGGGTGCGGATCACCACCGCGTTGGGCTCGGGGATCGAGTGGGTCAGCGTGATCAGCTCGAAGCCGAAGGGGCCGATCTCGAATTGGCCCGACATCGGAACGATCGTGATCGGCGCCTTGCCCTCGAGCCCGACCT
>DASUIE010000058.1:0-11995 GCA_036273175.1 Allostellaceae bacterium | reverse complement strand
ACCCGGCGCGGGTCGCCGACGACGCGCGCGACGTTTTCCAAGCGATCGGCGACGACTTCGGGGTGTTCGACGAAGCCGGTGAGGTCGTCGATCACCCCGGCGACGATGATCTGGTCGTCGGCAAGCGGGTGCTTTTCAAGGACCCGGTACTCGTGCTGGTGGCGCGGGTTGCCGAACGGAAAGACGAAACCGCCGACATTCGCCTTTTGCAGGATCGGCAGGATGTCTTCGAGCGGCACGTCGCGGTCGTGCGGGCCTTCGTAGTTGCCCCAGCACACATGGAGCCGCACCTGGGCGCGCGGCACGTTGACGATCGCGCGGTTGATCGCGGCGACGACCCGCTCGACGAAATCGAGAAACTCGGAGAGCGGCCGGTCGTTGTAGGAAAGGTGCCGCTCCAGCGCCAGGTCCGGGCAATCGAGCTGCAGTAGGTAGCCGGCCTTGACGATGGCCTCGTACTCGACCTTGAGCGCCGTCGCGACCGCGTCGAGATAGGCATCCTCGGTGTCGTAGAACTCGTTCTTCATCGCGCCGACGATGATGCCGGGCGAGGGCGCGGTGTAAAACGGCTCGGCAAAGCCGTTGGGTGCCGCGGCCAACACCCCGGCGAAATCGGCGAGCTCGGTCTTCAGCTCGCTGTCGTCGGCATAGCGCACCTCGGCGATCGCGCGAGGCGGCTCGTAATTGCCGACGGCCTCGCGCGCCGCCAGCATCGCCGCCATCTGCGCCTTGAGGATCGGGTAGCGCTCGACATCGCCGCGGGGCCAGCGCTTCCACGAATTGCCGAACCCGGTCATCCGGTGGCGGACATAGAGGAAAAACGCCTCGCGCTGCTGCTCGCCGTTATTGCCGATATCGACGCCGTTCTCGATCTGCTTGGCGACGATCCGACGGACGGCATCCTTGCCGAGCCGCGCGATCTCCTCCGGGTCGACCGCCTCGCCGCGAGCGCGCCGGACATAAAGCCGCGTCAGTTCCGGCGGGCGCGGCAGGCTGCCGGTATGCGTGGTCAGGATGCGCTCGTCGCTCCACCGCATGGCATCTCTCCTGTATTCCGCCGCTACTGCCCGAGAAAGGCCGCGACCCGCTCGACGAAGCGATCCGGCTGTTCCTGCTCGGGGTGGTGGCCGGCGCCGTCGATCGTCTCGAATTTCGCGCCGGGGATCAGAGCGGCATAGGCGCGGCCGTATTCAGGGGTCACGACGCCGTCGCTCGCGCCCCATAGCACCAGCGTCGGCGCGCGAATCCGGCCGAGCCAATGCTTGAGCTGCGGGTTGTACATGTAGGGGTGCCAGGCGTAGAGGCACAGCGCTTCCCAGTTGCGGGCATGGACGACCAGCTCGTCGTCGGTCATCTCGTCGTAATCCGGGCCCTTCGCCGGGTCGTGCCAGCTCCGCTTCCTGACTTCGGCCGGGTGGGTGTTGAACACGTCGAGGATGTCGCGCTCCTCCCGGCCGCCGATCTTGATGCCGATGGGATCGACCAGGACCAGCTTGTTGATGCGATGGCTCGAGGCGACGGCGACCTCGGCCGCGACCCAGCCCCCAAACGACAATCCGACCACGTCGATTTTTCCGCCCGGGAGGTCGTCGAGCAGCGCCAAGTAGAGGCGCACGAGGTCGTACATCGTGTCGAAATCCTCGGGCCGCGCCGAATGGCCGAAACCGGGAGAGGAGGGCGCGATCACCTCGGCATGGCAGCCGAGCAGATCGAGAAACGGCGCCTTTGGCGACACGCTGTCCATGCCGTGGATCAGCAGAAGGGGCCGGCCGCTCCCGCGCCGCAACTCTTCCAGCTCGATGCCATTGACCTTGATCATATCCGCGCCCGATCTCCCTGTTGGCGGCGGCACTATGCCATGAAGGATGCAAGGGCCGAAGAGAGCGATTCGGACGCGCGCCGAGTGCTGCGGCGCATTGTCACGGCGATGTCGTCGCGACTGAAACCGTCAAAGTGAGCGCGGCCATGGCGCTTATTGGCCAGTATTAACGAACACTGGGCTCCGCTTGTCGGCTTGGCGATGACGCCGTACATTAGAGTTCTTGGCGCAAACAACTGAAAGGAGGTGATCCTGTGTCTAACGATCAACTGCGGACGACCGCTGCCGTGACCAGGATCCCTGCGGAGATCCTCGCCTGACGAAGGCGACGGCGCGGCCGTGATCGGCCGCGGTAAATCGAAGGGAAAGGCCGCTCGGCAATCGGGCGGCCTTTCTCCGTTTTGGGTCAGTCGAAGCTGAACCCGTGCGCCTTCAAATAGGCCGCAAAGCCGGTTCCCTCCGGCGTCATCGCCTGGCGTGCCTTGTCCTCGGACCAGCCATAGAACTCGGCCGTGCCGAAGCGGGCCGGGTCGCGCTGCCGGTCGGCGATCGAGTGCCTCGTGTCGCGCCGCCGGTCATAGGCCTCGACGGCCGCGCCCTGTCCCGCTTCGCCGTACCGGTCGCGGTGCACGGTCGCGTCGAGCGGCAGGCGCATGCTGATAAAGCCTTGCTGCGCCGGATAGCCAAGGCAGAGACCGGCGACCGGGAAGACCTTGTCGGGCAGCGCGAGGATCTCCGCGACGGCCTCGATATGGTTGCGAAGGACGCTGATCGGGCAGGCGCCGAGCCCCACTGTCTCCGCCGCGAGGATGCAGGTTTGCAAGGCCAGCGCGGCGTCGACCGTGGCGTTGAAAAAGCCTTCCAGCCTGCCGTTCTCGACCGGGTGCGGGGTAATCTGTTCCAGCCGCCGGGCATCGCCGAGAAAGACGAGGAAGACCGGCGCGTTGCCGATCCACGGCATGTCGGGGAAGAGCGCGGCGAGGCGGTCGCGCCGGCCGCGTTCCTCGAGCCGTATCGCCGAAGCCTGCTGGAAATCCGATTTCGAGGAGGCGGAAAACGCTGCGGCCAGCAGCAGCCTGACGAGCGCTTCCGGCACCGGGCGGGCGCTGTAGCGCCGCTGGGTGCGGCGCAGCAGGACCTGCTTGAGCCAGGGATTCTCCTCGACCTCGCCGCCGAGATCGACATCGGTGCCGAAGCGCGCCTGCATATCGGCCTGGTAAAATTGGGTCATGGCGCTCGCTCCTGGCTTCTCCGAAACTCAAGCTCTACAACAGACGCGCAGTCTTGTCCGGAGCCGAGACGATGCCCGATAGCCTGACGACGAACTCGCCGATCATCGCCGCCTACCGCGCCGCGACCCCCGGTTCGGCCGCGCGCGCCGCCGAAGCCGCGAACCTCTTTCCGTCGGGCATCACCCACGATTCCCGCTACATCGAACCCTATGGGCTTTACATCGCCCGCGCCCAAGGGCCGCGGAAATGGGATGTCGACGGCAAATGCTACGTCGATTTTTTCGGCGGCCACGGGGCGATGCTGCTCGGGCACTGCAACCCCGCGGTGATGGCGGCGGTGCATGCGCAGCTCGACCGCGGTACGCATTACGGCGCCTGCCATGAGCTGGAGATCGCCTGGGCCGAGTTGGTCAAGCGGCTGATCCCGTCCGCCGAGCGGGTGCGCTTCACCAGCTCCGGCACCGAGGCGACGCTGATGGCGGTGCGGCTCGCCCGCGCCTTCAGCGGCAAGCCCAAGATCATCCGCTTCAACTATCATTTCCATGGCTGGCACGATCACATGACGACCGGCCATTCGAGCCATTTCGACGGCACCGCGACGACCGGCGTGCTCGATGCCGTGGCCGGCAACGTGCTGCTGTGCGACCAGAACAACGAGGCCATGCTCGCCGATATCCTGGCGCGGCACGACGGCGAGATCGCCGCGGCGATCATCGAGCCGACCGGCGCCAATGGCGGGCGGCTCCCGATCGACCCCGAGTTCCTCAAGGCGCTGCGGCGGCTGACCGAAGAGCGCGGCGTCCTGTTGATCTTCGACGAGGTGGTCAACGGTTTCCGCGTGTCGCCGGGCGGGGCGCAGGCGCAGTACGGGATCAGACCCGACCTCACGACGCTGGCGAAAATCCTCGCCGGCGGGCTGCCGGGCGGGGCGGTGAGCGGTCGCAAGGACATCCTCGACCTCTTGGATTTCGAGGCCACCAAGGACGCCGGCAAGGAAAAGATCAACCATCCCGGCACGTTCAACGCCAACCCGCTCTCGGCCGCCGCCGGGATCGCGACGCTGAAGATCGTCGCCGAGACCGATGCCTGCGCCCGCGCCAACAAATTCGGCGCCGATCTGCGTCAGCGCCTCAACGAGGTCTTCGAGGAGGAGGCGATGCCTTGGGCCGCCTACGGGACCTTCTCGTCGATCGAGTTTTTCACCAACCCCGAGGGCATCGCGATCAAGCCGACCGAGTTCGATCCGCTGCCGCTCGAACCCAAGCATTTCAAGGGCGTGAAGAATGCCGGGATCATCCACAAATTTCGCCTGGCGACGATGCTGCACGGCGTCGATTTCAGCAGCCACCCGGGCGGCGTGATCTCCTGCACCCACGGCGAGGCGGAGCTGAACGACACCGCCGACGCGCTGCGCCAGGCCGTGCGGATGCTGAAGGCGGAGGGAGAGGTCTAGGAACTCCGTGTCGTCAAATCCTCGATCATCTCCATCTGGATCTGCTGGATTTCCAGCAGGTGCGACCATTGCTGATGGACCAGCTGGTCGAGCTTTTCGTTGATCGCGCGGATTTCCAGCTCGGCTTTCAGATTTACCTGGTAGTCGTTTTCGGCGCGCAGGCGGTCGCGGTCTTCCTGGCGGTTCTGGCTCATCAGGATCACCGGCGCCTGCACCGCGGCCAGCATCGACAGGCCGAGGTTGAGCAATATGTAGGGGAAGGGGTCGAACGGGTTTTTCAGCAGGATGACGCTGTTGACGATGATCCACAGGATCATCGTCCCGAAAAACACGATGATGAAACGCCAGCTCCCGCCGAATTGGGCGACCTTGTCGGCGATACGCTCGCCGATCGTCAGCGAGCTCTCGAACTCGCGGTTGGTGTCGTCCGTGACGATGGCCCCGCCGTGCAGGCTATGCATGACCTCCTCTTCGAGGGCGGTGAGCTCGCCTCGGTCCTTCTCCATCTCGGCGCGGACGAATTCGGCGCGAAAGCGGTTGAGGCAGGGGCGGCAGATGAACCCGGCCGGGTCCCAGGACGGCGCCGCGGCGGCAATCGTCGCGGCGACATTGGAACGGACCAGCGCCGCCGGCAGGATCTCGGCCTCGGGCCGCTTGCGGGCGCAAATGCAGCAAACGTGCTCCGAGCGGCGGGATGAGCGTCGGCGCGGTGTCTTGGTTTCCGGCATCGGTTCCCCCTCCGGGCTTTTCACAGCAAGGCCTTGTGCAGCAGATCGATCCCGCCGGCCGCGAGCACGACGAGAACCAGCGCGCGAAACAGCGCCGGCCGGGTGCGGCGGCGCAGCCAGCGACCGATCGGCATGCCGAGCTGGACGGGCGCCAGCGCGGCGATCGATACGAGAAAATCGGTGCCGGCGAAGACGCCCGACCCGCCGAGCGCCAACAGCATCGTCGCGGAAGCGGTCAAGGCGAAGATCGCCATCTGCTTGATAAAGGTATCGGGGTCGGTGCCCAGCCCGACGAGATAAGCGATCATCGGCGGTCCGAACATCGCCGACATGCCCCCGAGCACCCCCGCGCCGAACCCAACGAACGGTCCCGCCGGCCTAGCGATCCGCGGGCTCAGGCGCAGGCGCGGGATGCAGAAGAGCAGCACGGCGAGCGACAGGAAGCTTGCGCCGAGGATCCCGCTTAAGAGGCGCCGGTCGATATGGATCAGCAGGTGCACCCCCAAAATCGTGCCGCCGATCAGCGTCAGCAGGATCGGCCACATCGCGCGGATTACCGCGAGGGTATGACCGCCCTCCGCGGCCTGGGTGAAATTCGAGGCGACCATCGACACACTCAACAGCGCCATCGTCGACGGCAGCGGCAGGAATTGCGCGGTCAGCGGCACCAGCACGAGCGGCAAGCCGACCCCGGTGACGCCCTTGACGACGCCCCCGAACACGAATACCGCCATCAGCCCCGCCAGGGCGACGATCGGCAAAGCGAGAACCTGGTGGGTCAGCATGCGCGCGTGCAATCTACCTTAAGTCAAGGCAAGCGCCAGCATGGCGTTTCGGCCCAAATACGCTATTCTCGGCGGGTTCGCTCGATCGAGGAGATCTCGGATGCTGTCACGCGAGGAAAACGAACTGATCACCCGAGTGGGCCCTGGTACGCCGATGGGCGAGACCATGCGGCGCTATTGGGTCCCCGCTTGCCTGTCGAGCGAGATCGCCGAGCCGGACTCGGGACCGGTGCGGGTGCGCCTCCTCGGCGAGGATCTGGTCGCTTTCCGCGACACCAAGGGGCGGATCGGCCTGCTCGACGAATTTTGTCCGCACCGCCGGGTCTCGCTCTATTTCGGGCGTAATGAGGAATGCGGCCTGCGCTGCATCTATCACGGCTGGAAATTCGACGTCGACGGCTCCTGCCTCGACCAGCTCAACGAGCCGGAAGAGCTGCAATTCAAGCACAAGGTCCACATCACCGCCTATCCGACCGTCGAGATGGGCGGCATCGTCTGGGCCTATATGGGCCCGGCCGACAAGATGCCGGCGCCGCCGAAATTCGCCTGGACCCAGGCGCCCGAGGCGCGCAGGCACGTCACCAAGGTGATCCAGGAGTGCAACTACCTGCAAGGGCTCGAAGGCGGCATCGATACCTCGCATGCGCCGATCCTCCATCGCCTCCTGACCGACAACTCGACGCGCGGCGGGATGAAGCCGTCGAGCCCGTTCGTGCGCGGCAAGGCTCCGCACCTCGTCGTCGACCTGACCGATTACGGCTACCAGTACGCCGGCATCCGTCCGCTCGGCGATTCGGATGTGCACATCCGCACCTATCACTTCATCCTGCCGTTCCATCAGATCCGTCCGTCGAAGTCGGAGACCGGGCAGCCGATGGACGCGGGCCATATCTGGGTCCCCGTCGATGACGAGACCTGCATGGTCTACAACTGGATCTACGTCACGACCGACTCGCCGCTGACCGAGGAGGACCGGCTCGAAAAGGGGCTCGGCAACGGGCCGTTGCATGTCGATCCCAAGACCTTCCGGTCCTTCGGAAACAAGTCAAACAACTACAACCTCGACCGCGAGGTGCAGAAGACCGAGAGCTATTCCGGGATCGACGGCATCAATATGCAGGACCGCGCCTTGCAGGAAAGCATGGGGCGCATCTGCGACCGCAGCAGGGAGTACTTGGGGCCTGCCGACAAAGCGATCATCCAGGCCCGCAAGCTGCTGAAGCAAGCCGTGCTGACGGTCAAGGACGGCGGCGCCCCGCACGGCACCGGGACCAGCTATTACAATCTGCTGGCGCATGAGGAGGTTCTGCCGCGCGACGCCGATTGGCGCGCCGAGATGACCCCCGAGATGGCCCACGGCATCATCCTCGAAACCGTCTGATCGCCCGAGCGCGAAGGAGCACAGCATGGCGTCGCAGCCGTTTGCCGGGGTTCTGGTCCCGGTCCTGACCCCGTTCACCCCGGCGGGCGAGCCCGATTCCGGCCGCTTTATCTCGTTCTGCCGGTTCATCTTGGACCAGGGTGCGGACGGGCTGGCGATCTTCGGCACGACCAGCGAGGCCAACTCGATGTCGGGCGCCGAGCGCATGGCGCTCCTCGACAAGCTGATTGCGGCCGGTATCCCGGCCGGAAAGCTGATGCCGGGCGCCGGGGCCTGCTCGATCTCGGAGGCGACGACGCTGATCAAGCACGCGGTCGGCCACGGCGTGGGCGGCGTCCTGATGCTGCCGCCGTTCTACTACAAGGGAATGACCGAGCAGGGCGTCTACGATTTTATCGCCGCCGTCATCGACCGGGTCGGCTCGCCCGCGCTCAGGATGTACCTCTATCACATCCCGCCGCAGACGATGATCCCGTTCGGGGTCGAGCTGGTGGGACGGCTGATCAAGGCCTATCCGAATACGGTCGTCGGCCTCAAGGACAGCTCGGGCGACTGGAACAACACCAAGGCGCTGCTCGACGCCTATGCGGCGGACGGGTTTGGCATCTTCCCGGGCTCCGAGGTGTTCCTGCTCGACGGGCTGCGCAATGGCGGGGTCGGCTGCATCACCGCATCGGGCAACGTCAACGTGCCCGGCATCCGCAAGGTCTATGAGAACTGGAAGACGCCGCAGGCCGATCAGCTTCAGGCCGACATCACCCGCGTGCGCATGACCATCCAGAAATACCCGATGGTGCCGGCGTTGAAGCGCATCGTCGCGCATTTCCACGGCGACCCGGACTGGGCCGCGGTGCGTCCGCCGATGGAGCGGCTCTCCGAAGCGCAGTCGAAGGCGCTGCTCGAGGACCTCGCCAAGATCGGCTACAGCCTCGGCGAAGCTCGCCGCGAGGCCGCCGAGTAGCGACATGGCGACCGAGGCGGCGCCCGCGCGGACGCCGGAGCGGCAGGCGTTCTACGACAGGATCGCGCCGGCCAACCTGGCGCCGCTCTGGGAGCAGCTGCACAGCCTCGTCACCCCGCAGCCGCATCCGCGATGCGCGCCGGCGATCTGGCACTACGACGACATCCGCCCGTTCCTGATGCAGTCGGGGAGCCTGATCACGGCGCAGGAGGCGACGCGCCGTGTGCTGATGCTGATGAACCCGGGGCTCGGCGGCGAAGCGTCGATTACCGGCTCCCTGTTCGCGGGCTTGCAACTGATCATGCCGGGCGAAGTCGCGCCGGCGCATCGCCACACGCAATCGGCGTTGCGCTTCATCATCGAGGGTCACGGCGCCTATACCGCGGTCGACGGCGAGCGGACGCTGATGGAGCCGGGCGATTTCGTCATTACCCCGTCCTGGACCTGGCACGACCACGGCAACGACACGCAGGCGCCGATGGTGTGGCTCGACGGGCTTGACGTGCAGCTCGTCAACCTGCTGAACGCCAGTTTTGCCGAGGGGTACCCGGAAGATACCCAGCCGGTGTCGCGCCCGGAGGGCGACGCGCTCGCCCGCTACGGCCATAACCTATTGCCGGTCGACTGGAAGCCGGCGGTCAAGACCTCGCCGGTCTTCAATTACCCCTATGTCCGCAGCCGCGAGGCGCTGGCGGCGCTCGCTCGAAACGGCGACCCCGACCCCTATCACGGCCACAAGCTGCGCTATGTCAACCCGGCGACCGGCGAATCGGCGATGCCGACGATTGGCACCTTCCTGCAGCTTCTGCCCAAGGGATTTGCCGGAAGCCCTTACCGCTCGACCGATGGGACGGTCTTTGTCGCGGTCGAGGGCGAGGGGGAGACGCGGGTCGGCGACCAGGTCATGCGCTGGGGCCCGCGCGACATCTGGGTCGTGCCGAGCTGGATGCCGCACTCCCATCGCGCGACGGGCGAAGCGGTGCTGTTCAGCTTTTCCGACCGCCCGGTCCAGGAAAAGCTCGGCCTTTGGCGCGAGGCACGGGGGAACGCCTAAACCGCCCTAGGCGGTCGGCTCTTTCCAATCGAGCCCCGGAAACCGGGCAAAGCCTCGTTACCCGCACTACGGCATTAACGCGAGAGGCGATACGCCAAACGGCCCTTCTCCGGCTACAACTTTGTCCAGTAGGCCGGTCATGTCTGTGACATAGCAACGTATGTCAGTATGTCAGACCTCGATCTTCGCTCCGGTCCGCTCCGTGATCAGCCCATAATGCTCGACGCGGCGGTGCTTCTCGAAGTTGAAGACCGTGCGCCGCAAGTAGTCGCCGAGCTCCAGATCGAGCGTAAACCCGATCAGCTCGTCATCCTCGGTAAGCGCCTGCGCGGCGATCTCGCCGGTCGGGGCGACGATGGCGGAGCCGCCGATCATGCCGAACCCGTCCTCGGCGCCGCATTTGGCGGCGGCCAGCACCCAGGCGGCGTTCTGGTAGGCATTCGATTGCAGCGACAGGATGTGGTGGAACATCCGAAGGTGCAGGGGCTCCGGGTGGTGGATGTTCTCGGTCGGCGTGTTGTAGCCGAGGGCCACGATCTCGACCCCTTGCAGGCCCATCACCCGATAGGTCTCGGGCCAACGCCGATCGTTGCAGATGCACATGCCCACGACCGCATCGAGCATCCGCCAGACCTTGAAGCCTTCGTTGCCGACGTCGAAATAGCGCTTCTCCAGATGTTGGAACGGCGCGTTGGGCAGGTGCTCGGAATGGCCGGGCAGGTGGATCTTGCGGTAGCGGCCGACGATCCGCCCGTCGGGGCCGACCAGGATCGAGGTATTGTAGTGGCGGGGTTGCCCGTCCTCCTCGGTCAATTCGGCGTAGCCGAGGTAGAAGCCGATCCCCAGATCGCGGGCCAGCTCGAACAGCGGCTGCGTCTCCGGCCCCGGCATTTGCGCCTCGAAGAAGCGGTCGATCTCGCCCTGGTCGGTCATCCACCAGCGCGGAAAGAACGTCGTCAGCGCAAGCTCGGGGAAAACAACGAACTTCGCCCCCTCGGCATGCGCCTCGCGCAGCAGCGCAACCAGCCGCGTGACGACGGAGGCCCGGCTGTCGGCGAGATGGATCGGCCCGAGCTGGGCGACGGCGGCGCGGAGCTTGCGGGACATCGGCGATACTCCTCTCACACCAGCGGCGCACCGCCGCGCTCGGCGGCGAACGCCAATTCAGGCTCGGGACGGGCGAGGGGCTTGGCCATCTCCGACAGCTCGCAGGGCAGGAAATTGCCGCTGCCCCGCTCGGCGGCGAGCTTGCCGTCATCGACGACGACGCGGCCGCGCGACAGCACCGTTACCGGCCAGCCCGTCAGCCTCATTCCCTCATACGGCGTGTAGCCGACATTGTCGTGGAGCCGCTCCCACGCGACGGTGACCTCGCGGTCCGGATCCCAGATCGCGATATCGGCGTCGCTGCCGACCGCGATCGTGCCCTTCTTCGGGTAGAGGCCATAGAGACGGGCATGGTTGGTCGCAGTCAGCGCGACGAAGCGGTTGATGTCGATGCGGCCCTTGCGGACGCCTTCGGAGAAGAGCAGCGGCACGCGCAGCTCGATCCCCGGAACGCCGTTCGCGGTGTCCTTGAAGGTCGTCTTGTCGCCTTTCAGCAGCTTGCCGGTCTCGTCGTAGCGGTAGGGGGCGTGGTCGGACGAGAAGACCTGGAACGTGCCGTTGGCGAGGCCGCGCCACACCGCCTCCTGAGCCGCCTTGTCGCGCGGCGGCGGCGAGCAGCAGAACTTGGTGCCTTCCAGGTCCATGCCGATGTCGTCGGCGGTCAGGAAAAGATATTGCGGACAGGTTTCGCCGAATATCTTCAGCCCCTTGGTCTGCGCGCCGCGAATGACGTCGATCGCCTCGGCAGCCGAGACATGAACGATCAGGATCGGCACGTCGAGAAGCTGCGACAGCGCGACCGCCCGGTTGGTGGCCTCGCCCTCGGCGACGCGGGCATGAGCGACGGCGTGGTAGCGCGGCGCCCCCATCCCGCGCTCCAGAAGCTTGCCGGTCAGCCACTTGATCATGTCGTGGTTTTCGGCGTGGACCATGACGAGCGCGCCCTCGCGCCGGGCCAGCGCCAGGATGTCGAGCATCTGCCCGTCATCGAGCCGCATCGCGTCATAGGTCATGTAGACCTTGAAGGAGGTGTAGCCATCCTTCAGCAGCGCCGGCAATTCCTGGCCCAGCACCTGGTCGCTAGGATCGGTGATGATGAGGTGGAAGGCATAATCGATGACCGCCTTCGGCCCGGCCGCCTCGTGGTATTCGCTGACCACCTGGCGCAGCGACTGGCCGCGATGTTGAGCGGCGAACGGGATGACCGTCGTCGTCCCGCCGAATGCGGCGGAGACCGTGGCGCTGTAGAAATCGTCGGCGCAGATGACGCCGGCGCCCGAGCGCTGCTCGATATGGCAATGGCTGTCGACAGCGCCCGGCAGCACCAGCCGCCCGGTCGCGTCGATCTCGCGCGCGCCGCCCACGAGACCTCGGCCGAGCGTCGCGACAAGCCCGCCCTTGATGCCGACGTCGCAGCGCTGCGTATCGGCGGCGGTAACGACGGTACCGTTGCGAATGACGAGATCGTAATCGGC
>DASUIE010000057.1:0-6301 GCA_036273175.1 Allostellaceae bacterium | reverse complement strand
GCCCGGCGCGTTCCTCCAGGCGAGCGCGGCGGCGGAAGCCGCGCTCGTCGCCGAGGTGACCGCCGCGATCGGCAGGGCGAGGCCGGTGCTCGATCTCTACGCCGGGCTCGGCACTTTCGCGTTCGCGCTCGGCGGCGGCGTGCATGCGGTCGAGGGCAACGCGGCCGCGGCCGCGGCAATGGCTGCCGCCGCCGCGCCCGGCATCACCGTCGAGCGCCGCGACCTCGAACGCGACCCGCTCCCCGTCGAGGCGCTCGCGCGATACGCGGCGGCCGTGTTCGACCCGCCGCGCGTCGGCGCGCGGCGGCAAGCGGAAAGGCTGGCCGCCTCGGCCATCCCGACGATCGTCGCGGTATCGTGCAATCCGGCGACCTTCGCGCGCGACGCCGCCCGGCTCATCGCCGGCGGGTACCGGCTCGAACGGGTCGCGCCGGTCGATCAGTTCGTGTGGACGCCGCATCTCGAACTGGTCGCGGTGTTTCGCCGCTAGAAATCGCCGAGGTAACCAACCGCCATACCCGTCAGCCGGCCTTCGCGGTTTCCGCCTGGCGGCGCAGGGCCGAGAGGCTTGCGCGGGTGGTGATCACCTCGGGGTCGATCTTGAGTGTGACGATCGCGGCGCGGCGGGCGGCGATTGCGGCCTCGAAGGCCGGGGCGAACTCCTCGGTGCGGACGACCTCCGCGCCGAAGGCGCCGTAGGCCTTGGCGAGGGCGAGGAAATCGGGGTTTTTCAGATCGGTGCCGACGACGCGGCCCGGGAAGCGGCGCTCCTGGTGCATGCGGATCGTGCCGTACATGCCGTTGTCGAAGACCAGGATTATCGGCGTCGCCCCGGCGGCGAGCGCGGTGGCGATCTCCTGACCGGTCATCATGAACCCGCCATCGCCGCAGAAGCCGACGACGATGCGCCCCGGATAGGCGAGGCTGGCGCCGACCGCGGCGGGGACGCCGTAACCCATCGCGCCGCTCGTCGGGCCGAGCTGGCGGCCCGGGCGGCGGTATTGCAGGAAGCGGTTGGGCCAGCCGCTGAAATTACCGGCGTCGCTGGTGACGATCGCGTCGTCCGGCAGGCGCTCGCGCAGCCAGGTCATCACGGTGCCGAGATCGAGCGCCGGGGCGTCGACGACGCGGCTCGGCTGGAGCCCGGCCTCGTACTCGGCGCGCGCGGCCTTGCGCCATTCGGCCCAGCGCGGGTTTGGGACCGGGGCGAGGGCTGCCGCCGCGGCGGCGAACTCGGCCATCCCCGACTGGATCGCCAGCGTCGGGCGAAACACGCGGCCGAGCTCCTCGGCGGCGAGGTGGACGTGGACCAGCGTCTGCCCGGGTTCGGGGATGTCCATCAGCGAATAGGATTGCGAGGTGATCTCGCCGATCCGCGCGCCGACCGCGAGGACGAGATCCGCTTGCTTGACGCGGGCGACGAGGCTCGGGGCGGCGCCGGTGCCGAGATCGCCGACAAAGACGCCGAGCCTGTTATCGACGATGTCCTGGCGGCGGAACGAGCAGCATACCGGGAGGTCGTTGGCCGCGGCGAAGCGGGCGATGTCGGCGCAGGCGGCGTCCGTCCACGAGCCGCCGCCGACCATCATCATCGGGCGTTCGGCGGCGGCGAGGAGGCGGCGCAGCTCGGCGAGGTCGGCGGCGCCCGGGTGGGCGCGAACGGCGCGGTAGGGGCCGATCACGGCGGCCTGGCGGCGATCGCGCAGCATGTCCTCGGGCAGCGCCAGCACGACCGGGCCGGGACGGCCGGAAACCGCGGTCTGGAAGGCCTGGTTGACCAGCTCGGGCACCCGCTCGGCCATGTCGATCTGCGCGACCCATTTGGCGAGCGGCGAGAACATGCGGCGGAAATCGACCTCCTGGAACGCCTCGCGGTCGATCTGGTGGCGGGCGACCTGGCCGACCAGCACGACCATCGGGGTCGAGTCCTGAAACGCGGTGTGGATGCCGATCGAGGCGTTGCAGGCGCCGGGGCCGCGCGTCACCAGCAGCACCCCGGGCTTGCCGGTCGCCTTGGCGTAGGCTTCCGCCATGAACGACGCCCCGCCTTCCTGGCGGCAGGTGATCAGCTTGATCTCGGGCGCGTCGAAGAGGGCGTCGAGCACCTCGAGATAGCTCTCGCCGGCGACGCTGAACGCCATCTCGACGCCGTGCGCCCGCAGCGCCGCGACGACGAGCTGGCCGCCGCTCATCAGGGGAAGGTTGGCGCTCATCTCCGCGACTGCCGCTGGTTGATCCGGTAGCCATTTGAGACGATGCGCCGGGCCGGCGAAAGCGGTTTATACTGCGCCGATCCGGTGGGGGCGAATTTCCCCGAAACCATTGCCCCGTTCGTTGAATTTACCGTACGGTCGCGCATCCCGCCGGGCTCCGGGGACAGATCGTATTGCCGGTGCGTAAAGCACTTCGGAGGGAGTTGGCGATGATGACGAGGTTCTGCCGGGCGGGGGTCGCCGAAGCGGCGCGATGAACGATCAGCCGGGGCCGCTTTCGCCCGCGCCACCTGCCCGAACGGTTCCCGAAACCCGGCCGCCGTTCCCGCCCGAGCCGCCGCCGGCGCGACCGCCTCGGCGGCACCGCGTGCTGTGGCTGGTGCTGGGGCTTATCGTCATCGCCCTGATCGCGGTCTGGGTGATCGCCAATAACAAGTCCCAGGCGCCGCGCACCGGACGGTTCAGCTCGACCGGGCCGATGCCGGTCGGCACCGCGACGGTGGCCAAGGGCGACATGCCGATCATGCTGTCGGCGCTCGGCACGGTGACGCCGCTCGCGACCGTGACGGTCAAGACGCAGATCAACGGCCAGCTCACCGAGGTCGCCTTTACCGAGGGGCAGATGGTCAACAAGGGCGACTTCCTCGCCCAGATCGATCCGCGCCCGTATCAGGTTGCGCTGGAGCAGGCGCAGGGCACGCTCGCCAAGGACAAGGCGCTCTTGAAGAACGCCGAGGTCGATCTTGCCCGCTACAAGACGCTGGCGGCGCAGAACTCGATCGCCAAGCAGACGCTCGACACCCAGACCTATCTGGTCGAGCAGGACCGCGGCACGGTGCAGACCGACCAGGCGGCGGTCGACACCCAGCTCCTCAACCTCGCCTATTGCCACATCGTCGCCCCGGTTTCGGGACGGGTCGGGCTGCGCCAGGTCGATCCCGGCAATTATGTCCAGACCAGCGACGCCACCGGCGTGGTGGTGATCACGCAAATCCAGCCGATCTCGGCCATTTTCACGCTCCCGGAAGACAGCCTCCAGGCGGTGCTGAAGCGGGTGCATGACGGGGCGACGCTGCAGGCGGTCGCGTTCGACCGCACGAACACGAAAAAGATCGATACCGGGCAGCTCTCGACGATCGACAACCAGATCGACACGACGACCGGCACCGTCAAGCTGCGCGCCACATTCGACAATTCGGCGCAGAATCTTTTTCCGAACCAGTTCGTCAACATCCAATTGCTGGTGAATACGCTGAAGGACGCCGCGATCGTGCCGGAGGCGGCGATCCAGCGCGGCGCGCCCGGCACCTTCGTCTATCTCGTCAAGCCCGACAGCACGGTCGCCGCCCAGCCGGTGACGCTCGGCCCGAGCGACGACCAGAAGGTCGCGGTCACCAAGGGATTGACGACCGGGCAGATCGTCGTCGTCGACGGCGCCGACCGGCTCAAGGAGGGGGCCAAGGTCAACGTCTCCGGCGGCGGCGCGGCACCGGCGGACGGCGCCACCCCGGCGGCTGCCTCGGATGGCAAGGCGGGCGGGCGCCAGCGAGGCCAGGGCCAGGGCCAGGGCCAAGGTCAGGGACAGGGACAGGGACGCCAGCGGAGCAACCAGTGAGTCCCCCGCGATGAACCCATCGCGGCCCTTTATTCTTCGGCCGGTCGCCACCTCGCTGCTGATGGCGGCGATCATGCTGGTCGGCATCATCGCCTACCGTTTTCTTCCGCTCTCCGCGCTCCCCGAGGTCGACTACCCGACGATCCAGGTCACGACGCTGTATCCCGGCGCCAGCCCGGATGTAATGACCTCGTCGATCACCGCGCCCCTAGAGGTGCAGCTCGGCCAGATGCCCGGCCTCAACCAGATGGCGTCGGCGAGCTCGGCGGGGTCGTCGGTCATCACCTTGCAGTTCAGCCTCGACCTCAGCCTCGACGTCGCCGAGCAGGAGGTGCAGGCCGCGATCAACGCCTCGGGCAACCTCTTGCCTTCCGACCTCCCGGCCCCGCCGATCTACGCCAAGGTCAACCCGGCCGACGCGCCTATCCTGACGCTGGCGCTGACCTCCGAGACGCTGCCGCTGACCCAGGTCGAGGACCTCGCCGACACGCGGCTCGCGCAAAAGATATCGCAGCTCAACGGCGTCGGCCTCGTCAGCATCAGCGGCGGGCACCGGCCGGCCGTGCGCATCCAGGCGCGGCTCAGGGAGCTGGCCGCGTACGGGCTCAACATCGACGATTTGCGCACCACGGTCGCCACCGCCAACGTCAACGCGCCCAAGGGAAATTTCGACGGGCCGAGCCGCCAGTACACGATCAACGCCAACGACCAGATCAAGAGCGCCGCCGAGTACAACAATCTCGTCATCGCCTACCGCAACGGCGCGCCGGTGCATCTGTCGGACGTGGCGACGGCGACCGACGGGTCGCAGAACACCAAGCTCAACGGCTGGATGAACACGACCGAGGCGGTGATCGTGAACATCCAGCGCCAGCCCGGCGCCAACGTGATCCAGGTCGTGGAGGGGGTGCAGGCGCTCCTGCCGAGCCTCAGGGCCTCGCTGCCGGCCGCGGTCGACGTCACGGTGCTGACCGACCGCACGACGACGATCCGCGCCTCGGTCACCGATGTCGAGTTCGAGCTCGGCCTCGCCGTGGTGCTCGTCGTGCTGGTGATCTTCCTGTTCCTGCGCAGCCCCAGCGCAACCTTTATCCCGAGCCTGTCGGTGCCGCTGTCGCTGGTCGGCACGCTCGCCGTGATGTACCTGGCGGGGTTCAGCCTCAACAATCTGTCGCTGATGGCGCTGACGGTCGCCACCGGGTTTGTCGTCGACGACGCGATCGTGATGATCGAAAACATCTCGCGCTATATCGAGGCGGGCGACAGCCCGCTCCAGGCGGCGCTGCGCGGGGCCGAGCAGATCGGGTTTACGATCATCTCGCTGACGATCTCGCTGATCGCGGTCTTGATCCCGCTGCTGTTCATGGCCGATGTCGTCGGCCGCCTGTTCCGCGAATTCGCGATCACGCTGGCGGTGACGATCGTCATCTCGGCGGTGGTGTCGCTGACCCTGGTGCCGATGCTGTGCGCCAAGCTCCTGCGTCACCGCCGCGAGGAGGACATGTCGGCGGTCGCGCGCAAGAGCCAGCAATGGTTCGACGAGCTGATCCGGCAATACGGTAGGCTGCTCGCCTGGGTGCTGGACCACCAGCCCCTGACGCTTCTGGTCGCGGTCGCGACGCTCGCCCTGACGGTGTTCCTCTATGTCGTGATCCCCAAGGGGTTTTTTCCGGTCCAGGACACCGGACTCATCCAGGGCATCTCCGAGGCGCCGAGCTCGGTATCCTTCGCCGCGATGGCGGAGCGCCAGCAGGCGCTCGCCGCGGCGATCCTCAAGGACAAGGACGTCGTCAGCCTGTCGTCGTTCATCGGCGTCGACGGCACCAACGCGACGCTCAATGCCGGCCGCGTTCTGATCAACCTGAAGCCGCGCGACGAGCGGACGGCGAGCGCCAGCGACATCATCCGCCGCTTGCAGGATGAAATCTCGGGGGTCCAGGGCATCACGCTCTACATGCAGCCGGTGCAGGACCTGACGATCGACGCCACGGTCAGCCGCACGCAGTACCAATTCACGCTGCAAGACGCGAACACTGACGAATTCGCGACCTATGTGCCCAAGCTGATGGCGGCGATGCAGAAGATTCCCGCCATCACCGATGTCGCCACCGATTACGGCCAGAACGGGCTGTCGGCTTACATCCTCATCGACCGCGCCACCGCGGGCCGCTTTGGCATCACCCCGGCGACGATCGACAACGCGCTTTACGACGCCTACGGCCAGCGCATCGTTTCCACCATCTTTACTCAGTCGAACCAGTACCGGGTGATCCTGGAGGCAACCCCGGCGACGCAGCAGGCGCTTTCCTCGCTCGACCAGATTTATCTGCCGTCGTCGCTGTCGAGCACCGGCCAAGTGCCGCTAGCGGCGCTGGCTAAGGTCCAGCAACAAACCGCACCGCTGGCGGTCAGCCATCTGGGTCAGTTTCCGTCGGTGACGATGTCGTTCAATTTGGCGCAGGGCGCCTCGCTC
>DASUIE010000056.1:0-41919 GCA_036273175.1 Allostellaceae bacterium | reverse complement strand
GCTGCCTTGCGTCGACCCGGTGCGCACCGGGGTCGGGCCGATCGTCGACGGTCTCGCCTAGCATGGCGCCCCACCCTCAGCGCCTCCATGTCAGCCGGCGGAGCTGGCCGCTGGCCCAGCCCTTCGCGATCTCGCGCGGGGTCAAGACCGTGGCCGAGGTCGTCGTCGCCGAGCTGCACGATGGCGAGGGGCGCGGGCGCGGCGAGTGCGTGCCGTATCCCCGTTATGGCGAGAGCGTCGACAGCGTCTTCGCGGCCCTGGAGGCGATGAAGGGCGCGGTGTTTTCCGGCCTCGACCGGCGCGAGCTGCAGGAGGCGATGCCGCCCGGCGCGGCGCGCAACGCCCTCGACGCGGCGTTCTGGGATCTCGACTGCAAGCGCCACGACATCCGCGTCGCGGATTTGGCGGGGCTGGGCCCGCTGAAGCCGGTGACGACCGCCTATACGCTGAGCCTCGACACGCCCGAGCGGATGGGCGAGGCCGCCAAGGCGCACCGCACGCGGCCGCTATTGAAGCTCAAGCTCACCGGCGACGGCGATGTCGAACGGGTCGAGGCGGTCCGGCGCAACGCGCCGGCGGCGCGGCTGATCGTCGATGCCAACGAGGGCTGGACCGCGCGGCATTTCGCCGATCTGTCGCCGGCCCTGGCGCGGCTCGGGGTCGAGCTGATCGAGCAGCCGCTGCCGGCCGGCGACGACGGTGCGCTCGCCGAGCTGCCGCATCCGATCCCGGTCTGCGCCGACGAATCCTGCCATGTCGCCGCCGATCTCGACCGGCTCGTCGGCAAGTACGACGCCGTCAACATCAAGCTCGACAAGACCGGCGGGCTGACCGAGGCGCTGAGCCTCGCGGCGGCGGCGCGCGAGCGCGGGTTCAAGATCATGGTCGGCTGCATGGTCGGTACCTCGCTGGCGATGGCGCCGGCGATGCTGGTGGCGCAGCAGGCGAGCATTGTCGATCTAGACGCGCCATTGCTCCTCGCCGGCGACCGCGCCCACGGCCTGCGCTACGACGGCAGCCTTGTCCACCCGCCGGAACCGGAGCTGTGGGGATAGTCTACGCCCCGCGCCGTCTCGCGGAGGGAATCGCGGCGCTCGCCGGCGAGGCGGTGTTCGCGGCGATCCTCGACCGTGCCGGCGAGCCCCGGTTCCGGGCGCGGCGCAATGGCTTCGCGACGCTGCTCCACATCATCCTCGAGCAGCAGGTCTCGATCGACGCGGCGGCGGCGATGCACCGGCGCCTGACCGGGCTCTGCGTCCCGCTCGCGCCGGAGACCTTCCTCGCGCTCGACGATCCGACCCTCAAAAGCTGCGGGTTCAGCCGGCAGAAGATGAGCTATGGCCGCGGCCTCGCCGCCGCTGTCGCCGAGGGCAGCCTCGATTTCGCCCGGCTCGACGCGGCCGATGACGAGACGGCCTTGGCGACGCTGGTCGCGCTCAAGGGGATCGGGCGGTGGAGCGCCGAGATCTACCTGATCTTCGCGCTCGGCCGCGCCAATATCTGGCCGGCCGCCGATCTCGGCCTGCAATTCGCCGTCGCCGAGTGCCTGGATTTGGGCGCCCGGCTTGGCGAGCGCGAATTGCGGGAAATGGGCGAGCGGTGGCAGCCGTGGCGTTCGGTCGCCGCCTGCCTGTTCTGGCAGTCGTACCTGCACAAGCGCAGCCGGACTGCCCCGGTCCTGCCGCCCGAGCTTTACGCTATCGCTGCTTCGGAATGAGAAAGACCTGGCCCGGATAGATCAGGTTCGGGTCGTGAATGTTTCCCCGGTTGGCCTGATAGATCATCGTGTAGCGGGTGCCCTCGCCATAGGTTAGGCGCGCCAGCAGCCACAAATTGTTGCCCGGTTTGACGACATAGCGCTCGCCCGCCGGGATCGCCACGGCCTCGTTCGGCGGCGCATAGGGTTCGGTTGCGCGTTGGGCGACGGCGCCGTTCGCGGCGGGGGTCTCGGCCCGCAGCTCGAAACCCTCGCCGCCCGGGGGAAGCGTTGCCGTCAGCGACCACTTGCCCGAAGAATCGGCCGTCGCGGTGCCGAGCTTGCCGTTTCCGGCGTAGAGGGTCACCGCGACCCCGGGCGCGGCATGGCCGGTCACCGCGAGGCTGCCCTTGCCGTCAGCCTCGGCCGTATCGATCGTCAGCTTCCCAGAAGCCGGCGCGCCGCCGGGCTGCTGCAACACCTGCGCGGGCTTGTCGCCCTTGTCGGGAACAAGCACCGCGACCGTCGTCGCCGGGTTTGAGGGCGGCGCGACGACGAGCGCCACGGTGTCGGATGCGCTGCGCTTGGCGCCGCTGCGCGGATCGGTGGCCTCGATTCCGATCCGGTGGTCGCCGGGGGAGAGCGGCGCATCGGGGACCAGCACCCATTCGCCGCGCGCATCGGCCGAGACTTCGCCGATCGTCTTGCCGCCCTCGAGCACCCGGACCCGGGCGCCCGGCGCCGCCCGGCCGGCGATCACCAGATGACCGCTCGGGTCGACCCTGACGATATCGAAGCTGGGCGCCGGCATTTCCGGCGCGGCCGGTTTGGCGGCTGCGGGCGGCTGCGGGGCGATTGCCGCCGTCTGGCGCGCCGGCGGCGGAGCCTCGCCGTGCCACACGTAGACCCCGGCGGCGACCGCGATCGCCACCGCACCAGCGCCGAGCCATAACCCGCGTCGCACGTCGATTCCTACCGCCCCTTCCCTCGAGCCCGAGTCTAGGCCCCATGGCGCGCGCTTGCAATTGCCCCCGAAACCGCACAAGACGGGGCCGGACCGAGGGAAGGGCGATGGCACGGATTGGGCGGCTTTGCGTCTATTGCGCATCGGCCGGCAATGTCGACGAGGCCTACCGGACCGCGGCGGGCGAGCTCGGCGCCCGGCTCGCCGCGGCGGGAATCGGCCTGGTCTTCGGCGGCGGGCATGTCGGGCTCATGGGCATCGTCGCCGATGCGGTGCTGGCCGGCGGCGGTCACGTCACCGGCGTGATTCCGACCTCGCTGCGCGACCGCGAACTGGCGCATGGCGGGTTGAGCGAGCTCGTCGTCGTCGACACCATGCACGACCGCAAGCGGATCATGGCCGAGCGCGCCGATGCGTTCGCCGTGCTGCCGGGCGGGCTCGGCACGCTCGACGAGACTTTCGAGATCGTCACCTGGCGTCTGCTGCGGCTGCACGACAAGCCGATCTTTCTCGTCGATGTGGCCGGGTACTGGCAACCGCTGGTGGCGCTGCTCGACCAGATCGTCGCCCACCGTTTCGCTGCTCCGATCGTCCCCAACCTGATCGAGGTGGTGCCCGGTGTCGGGGCGCTGATGGATGCGATTTCCGCACGGGAGCCGGGCTAGGGCCTTGCTTGCCTCGCCCCGCCCCCGCCTTTATGTTCCGCGCCGATTGCTGGCAAAGGTGACGTCGATGGCAGATCTCGAAATCGTTTGGACGAAGGTTGATGAAGCACCGGCGCTTGCCACGTTTTCCCTGCTGCCGATCGTCCAGGCTTTCGTCGGCGCGGCCGGCGTGAAGATGAAGCTGAAGGACATTTCGCTGACCGGCCGCATCATCGCCAACTTCCCCGACAAGCTGACGCCGGCGCAAAAGATCAACGACGAGCTCGCCGAACTTGGCCAACTGGCGATGCGCCCCGAGGCCAACATCATCAAGCTGCCCAACATCTCCGCCTCGATCCCGCAGCTGAAGGCCGCGATCAAGGAGTTGCAGAGCAAGGGTTACGACGTGCCGGACTATCCGGACAGCGACGCGACGCCGGCGGACAAGGAAATCCGCGCCCGCTACGGCAAGGTGCTCGGCAGCGCGGTCAATCCGGTGCTGCGCGAAGGCAATTCCGACCGGCGCGCCGCCGGCGCCGTGAAGCAGTACGCGCGCAGCCACCCGCATAAGATGGGCGCCTGGACCAAGGACTCGAAAACGCGCGTGGCGCACATGTCGAGCGGCGATTTCTACGGTTCGGAGGTCGCGACGACCATCGCGGCGCCGACCAATGCCCGCATCGAGCTGGTCGGCGGCGATGGCGCGGTCACGGTGCTGAAGGCGAAGATCCCGCTTAAGGCCGGCGAGATCATCGACTCGTCGGCGATGAACCGTAAGGCGTTGCGCGCCTTCTTCGCCGCGCAGATCGACGCCGCGAGGAAGGACGGCATTCTGTTCTCGCTGCACGTCAAGACGACCATGATGAAGATCTCCGATCCGATCGTCTTCGGTCATTGCGTGTCCGTGTTCTTCGCCGATGTGTTCGAGAAGCATGGCGCCACGCTGGCGCGCCTCGGCGTCGACCCCGACGACGGCGTGGCCGACATGCTGACCCGGATCGAGACCTTGCCGGAGGCCGAAAGGGCGGCGATCAAGGCCGATATCCAGGCCGTCTACGCGAAGCAGCCCGGCCTGGCCATGGTCAATTCCGACCGGGGCATCACCAATCTGCACGTGCCGAGCGACACGATCATCGATGCATCGATGCCGGCGATGATCCGCGAATCCGGGCACATGTGGGGTCCTGACGGCAAGCTGCACGACGTGATCGCCGCGATCCCCGACCGCAGCTACTCGACGCTGTTCCAGGCCGTCATCGAGGACTGCAAGGCGCATGGCGCCTTCGACCCGAAGACGATGGGCTCCGTGCCGAATGTCGGGCTGATGGCGCAGCAGGCCGAGGAGTATGGCTCGCACGACAAGACGTTCGAGGTCGCCACGGGCGGAACGGTGCGCGTGGTCGCCGATGACGGCACGGTTCTGCTGTCTCAGGCGGTCGAGACCGGTGACATCTTCCGGATGTGCCAGGTCAAGGACGAGCCGATCCAGGACTGGGTCAAGCTTGGGGTGCGCCGCGCGCGCCTGACCGGCACCCCGGCGGTGTTCTGGCTCGACGCCAAGCGCGCGCACGACGCGCAGCTGATCGCCAAGGTCGAGACCTACCTGAAGAACGAGGACACATCGGGTCTCGACATCCGCATCCTGGCGCCGGTCGAGGCCATCAAGTTCTCGCTCGATCGCATCCGCAGGGGGCTCGACACCATCTCCGTCACCGGCAATGTGCTGCGCGATTACCTGACCGATCTTTTCCCGATCATGGAGCTGGGCACGTCGGCCAAGATGCTGTCGATCGTTCCGCTGCTGGCGGGCGGCGGGTTGTTCGAGACCGGGGCCGGCGGTTCGGCGCCCAAGCATGTGGAGCAGTTTCAGGACGAAGGCTATCTGCGCTGGGATTCGCTGGGCGAGTTTCTGGCGCTTGGCGCCTCGCTCGAACATCTGGCGCAGACGAGCGGGAATGAGGACGTGCGGGTTCTGGCCGAGACGCTCGACGAGGCCAACGGCAAAATCCTCGAATACAACCGCTCGCCGGCGCGGAAGGTCGGCGAACTGGACAATCGTGGCAGCCATTTCTACCTCGCGCTGTATTGGGCGCAGGCGCTGGCCGGGCGGGACAACAGCTCGGGACTGGCAGCCCGCTTCAAACCGCTGGCGGAGGCGCTGACGGCCAACGAGGCCAAGATCAATGCCGAGCTGATCGCCGCGCAGGGCAAGCCGGTGGATACCGGCGGCTATTATCTGCCCGATCGGGCGAAGACATCGGCGGCGATGCGGCCGAGTGCGACGCTGAATTCGGCGCTCGCCGCTCTCCCCGGCTGACGGAGCGCGGAGGGCGATGCGCCGGCGCGCCGGCGCGTCTGATTCCGCGTAGCCGCAAACTGATTTAGACTGTCCTCGCTTTTCGAGGGAGGACGGCGCGATGCGGCGTCTGTTCGCTTTGGTTGTCGGGGCCGGGCTGGTTCTCGCGGCCCTTCCGGTGCGCGCCGCCAGCACACCGCCGGCGGTGCCGCAAATGGCGGGTTGGTTCGAGCGCGCCGTCGCCCAGTTCGAGGCCGAGGCGGCCTCCGACATCTCGATGGCGCCGGACGTGCTGTCCGCGCTCGCCCGCGAGTGGCGGTCCTTCGACAGCACCGGTTCGGCCGCTTGGGTCCCGATCGATATCGGCTGGGTCGCGCTCGCCACGATCGCCGCGCTGCTCGTCGAGCGGCTGGCGGTGGGACTGGCCGCGATCCGCCCGCGGCGCCGGATCGCGCGGCGGAGCGAAGGGCCGCATCTGGTCGATTTGCTCGGGCTGATCGCCGCCGATATCGGCGGGCTGGCGGCGTTCTACGGCATCTTCGCGGCGGCCGAGCGCCATCTGCTCCCGGCGGTCGGCGTCACCCGCGTGCTCGCGATGTTTTCGGCCAACGTGCTGATCCGCTGGCGGGTCGTCGCGGTGATCAACCGCGCGATCCTGCGGCCGGGCGATCCCGCGGCACGGCTGATCGACATCGCCGATACCGAGGCGCGGGCGCTGAGCCGATTTCTGTCGGGCGCGATCCTGGCGATCATCGTGCTGGTCGGGTTCGGCCGCTACGGGCTGATGGATGAGGATAGCGGGGCGCCGCACGTCATCGGCCTGATCAACGCGCTGCTGGTCTGCGGCATATACATCGTCACCCTCTACCGTTCGCGCGAAGCGGCCGAGGCCCTGATCCGCGGCCGCCGCAGCGACGGGGTCGTGGCGATGGCGCGCGACGGCCTGGCGCGGGCCTGGATCGGTTTCGCGCTGGCCCTCGTCGCCGGGCTCTTCGTGTTTTTCGTCGCCGGGCTGTCGCTCGGGTTGCTGGCGTATTACCACGCGGCGGTATCGACCCTCGGCGTCCTCTTCGTCGTGGTCGTGCTCGACCGGCTGACCGAGCGGGTCTGGCACGATCGCGACGGGCCCGCCGCCCTTGGGGTCGAGCGGCTGCGGGCGCGCACCGTGCACCGCATCCTGCGCGCGGCCGGGCTGGTCGTCGCGGCAACCGCGCTCGCCTTCACCTGGACCGCGACGATCGAGATGTCGGATGCCGCTGCCGACGCGGCGATGCGCTCGGTCGGGGCGGCGGTCGGGACGCTGTTCGTCGCCTTTGTCGCCTGGGAGCTGGTGCGGCTGGCGATCGACCGCAACCTGCACGGCGCGGGCGGTCCTGCCCTGCCCGGCGCCGATAGCGAGGACGAGCTCGGCGCCCCGGCGTCGCGGCTGCAGACGATCCTGCCGCTGCTGCGCGCGGCGTTCGGCGTGCTCATCGGGGTGGTGGCGGCGCTGATCGTGCTGTCTCGGCTCGGCGTCGATACGGCGCCGCTGATCGCCGGCGCCGGCGTGTTTGGCCTGGCGGTGTCGTTCGGCTCGCAGTCGCTCGTGCGCGACATCATTTCCGGGCTTTTTTACATGTGGGACGACGCCTTCCGCGTCGGCGAGTACATCGATACCGGCCGCCTCAAGGGCACGGTCGAGACGCTCGGCATCCGCTCGGTCAAGCTGCGCCACCAGAATGGGCCGCTGCACACGATTCCTTACGGGCAGCTCGGCGCCGTCACCAATCTCAGCCGCGACTTCGCGACGATCAAGTTCAACCTCCGCTTCGAGCCCGGCACCGATATCGACACCGTGCGCAAGGCGGCGAAGCAGATCGGCATCGCGATGCAGGAAGATGCCGAGATGGCGGCCGAGGTGATGCTGCCGCTAAAGCTGCAAGGCATCGCCGAGGTCGTGGACAGCGCCGTGGTGCTCCGCTTCAAGTTCACCGCGCGTCCGGTCAAGCCGAGCTGGGTGCAGCGCGAATACCTCAAGCGCATGTACCAGGTGTTTGCCGAGAAGGGCATCTGCTTCGCCTCGGGCGCGGTCATGCTGCAGACGGCGCCGCCGCCGCCGCCCGCGGCTCCGGCTCCGGACGCGGTGGAGCCCGCCGCCGCCGCAATCGGGGCGGTGGCCGCCGTCGAGCTCGCCGAGACCGCCGCGATCTCCACTGCCGCCGGCTGATTATCTGCTAAGCTCGCCGCCCCATTGGAGGTGAGCGAATGCGGATTGGCGCCTTCTATTTCCCGACCGATTACGGCATCGACATCGCCGAGCTGGCGCGCGCGCTCGAGGATCGCGGCTTCGACTCGCTCTACGTCCCCGAGCACACCCACATCCCGACCAGCCGCAAGACGCCGTTCGGCGGCGGCGGCGAGCTGCCCAAGCGCTATTCGCACACGTACGACCCGTTCGTCGCGCTGAGCTTCGCGGCGGCGGCGACCGAGAAGCTGATGCTCGGCACCGGCATCTGCCTCATTCCCGAGCGCGACCCGATCGTCACCGCGAAATGCGTCGCCAGCCTCGACCGGCTGTCGGGCGGGCGGTTCGTCTTTGGCATCGGCGGCGGCTGGAATGTCGAGGAAATGGAAAACCACGGCGCCCAGTACAAGACGCGGTTCAAGCTGATGCGCGAACGCATTCTCGCGATGAAGCAGATCTGGACCGAGGAGGCCGCCTCCTATCGCGGCGAGATGGTCGGGTTCGATCCGATCTGGTCCTGGCCCAAGCCGGCGCAGCGCCCGCATCCGCCGATCCTCTTGGGCGGCGAGACGGATTACACGCTGCGCCGCGTCGTCGAGTATTGCGACGGCTGGTTTCCGCGCCCGCAGCGCGGCTGGGACATTCGCCACGAGCGCGACCGGCTGCGCAAATTCGCCGACGAGGCCAAGCGCGATTTCGCCTCGCTGTTCATCTCGGTATTCCGCGCCCCGGCCGACAAGGCCGCGCTGGCGGACTACCGTGAGGCGGGCATCCAGGAATCGGTGCTCGAAATCCCCGATAAGAGCCGCGACGAGATCCTCCACGTGCTCGACGGCTACGCGCCGCTGCTGACCTAGCCCCGCACATGGCCGTTCTCAGCACAACCGGCGCCGTCGCGGCGCCGGCATCGATCGAGACTCGCCGATCGTGGTTCGTCGCGACCGTCGCGGTCGCGGTGTACGGCGTCTCCTACGGCGCGCCGATGGTGACCGTGGTCGGGCTCAAGACGATCGCCGAGGACCTCGGCGGCGGGCGCGCGGTGCCGTCGCTCGCCTATTCGGTCGCCTGGCTCGGGGCGGCGGTCGGCGGAATCCTGATGGGGCGCCTCGCCGAGCGCATCGGCATCCGCTGGGTCGTCAGCGGCGGCGCGGTGATGATCGGGATTGGGCTCGCGATCTGCGCGACCGGGGGTTCGACGGCGCTGATCGTCGGACACGGGCTGTTTATGGGCCTTCTCGGCAACGCCTGCATCAATGCCCCGCTCTACATCTATATCGCGCGCTGGTTCGACCGCCGGCGCGGCACCGCGCTGGCCCTCATATCGAGCGGGCAATACGTTGCCGGCGCGGTCTGGCCGCCGCTGTTCGAGCACACGATCGCCGCCTATGGCTGGCGCAACACGATGCTGGTCTACGCACTGTTCGAGATAGCGGCGATTATCCCGATGGCGGCTTTTGTCTTCACGACGGCGCCGGAGACGATGCATCTCGACGCGATTTCGGGGCGGACCCGGCACGCCGGCAAGGTGATCGGGATGCCGCCGAACGTGGCGCTCGGCATCCTGTGCTTCGCCGGCCTCCTCTGCTGTATCCCGATGGCGATGCCGCAGGGGCACCTCGTCGCCTATTGCAGCGATATCGGCATCCCGGCCTCGCAGGGCGCGGCGATGCTGTCCGTCGTGCTCGGCTGCGCCTTTCTCAGCCGGCAGTTCTGGGGCGTGCTGTCGGACCGCATCGGCGGGTTGCGCACGATCCTCGCCGGCTCGGTGTGCCAGGTCACGGCGCTGATCGGGTTTCTGGTCACGCAGAACGAGTTCGGCCTGTTCTTTGTCGCCGGGTGGTTCGGGCTTGGTTTCAGCGGGATCATCCCGGCCTATGTGCTGGCGATGCGCGAGCTGTTCCCGCCCTCCGAGGCGGCGTGGCGCATCCCGACCGTCTTGATGTTCACCGGCTCCGGGATGGCGGTCGGCGGCTGGCTCGCCGGCGCGATCTTCGACCGTGTCGGGTTTTACGAGGCCGCCTTCGCCGCCGGCATCGCGATCAACCTGCTGCACGTCGTCGTGGTCGGCGGGCTGGTCCTGCGCCAGCGGATGGTGGAAACTCGCCCCAGCTAGCGGGAGAGAAACGATGCGGGTCAGCATTCTCGACGACTACCAGGGCGTTGCGCTCGACATGGCGGATTGGTCGCCGATCCGCGGCCGCGGCATCGAGATCGCGGTCGAGCGCTTCCCGTTCGCCGACGAAGACGACGTGGTGCGCACCCTCCATGACAGCGAGATCGTCTGCGCGATGCGCGAGCGCACGCCGTTTCTCAAATCGACCGTCGACCGGCTGCCCAACCTCAAGCTCCTGATCACGACGGGCATGCGCAACGCCTCGTTCGACATGGAGACGCTGAAGGCCAAGGGCGTCACCGTCTGCGGCACCGGTGGGCCGGGCGGCGGCAACGAGGACACGGCTGAATTGGCCTGGGGCCTCATCCTCGGCGCCGCCCGCCGCATCGCCGAAGACCATGCGTTCATGCGCGCCGGCGGCTGGCAGACACGGGTCGGGCACCGGGTCGCCGGCAAGACCATCGGCTGCCTCGGCCTCGGGCGGCTCGGCAGCGCGGTCGCCCGCGTCGGCCTCGCCTTCGGCATGAAGGCGATCGCCTGGAGCCAGAACCTGACCGCCGAAAAGGCCGCCGAGCAGGGGGTCGAGCGGGTCGAGAAGGACGAGCTGTTCCGCCGCGCCGACGTTCTCTCGGTGCATCTGGTGCTGAGCCCGCGCAGCCGCGGCCTCGTCGGCGCGCGCGAGATCGGGCTGATGAAGCCGTCGGCGATCCTGGTCAACACCTCGCGCGGCCCGATCGTCGATACCGAAGCGGCGATCGCCGCGCTCAGGGCCGGGAAGCTCGCCTATGCCGGGTTCGACGTCTACGACAAGGAGCCGCTGCCGATCGACCATCCGCTGCGCGGCGCTCCCAATGTCATCCTGACACCCCATATCGGTTATGTGACCGACGAGAACTACCGCGGCTCCTATCCCCAGATCGTCGAGAACATCGTCGGGTTTCTCGACGGCAAGCCGGTGCGGGTGATCGGATGACCGATATTGTCGATCCCGGCGTGGTCGAGGGCTACCACGCGCATATCTATTACGACCCGGCGAAGACAAGGCCCGCCGCGGCCGAGCTGCGCGCGGCGATCGGCGCCGATTTTCCCCAGACGCGGATCGGGTCGTGGCACGACGAGCCGGTCGGTCCGCATGGCGTGGCGATGTACCAGGTGGTGTTCGAGGTCGCCGATTTCCCGCGCTTCGTGCCCTGGCTGATGCTCAACCGCGGCGGGCTCGACATCCTGGTTCATCCCGAGACCGGCGACGCCTATGCCGACCACACCGCGCATGCGCTGTGGCTCGGCGCGCCGCAGCCGATGCGGCTAGAGGTGCTGCGGCGCGGATGAATTTCGCCGCGCTCGTCTTCGATGTCGCGCGGCGCCTGCCCGAGGCGCCGGCGGTCGGCGACGGCCGGGTCGCCTGGACCTATCGCGAGCTGTGCGAGCGGGCGGCGCGCATCGCCGGATCGCTCCGTGCGATGGGGCTGCCGCCGGGCGAGCGCGTCATCCTCGACCTCGAAAACCGCGCGGAGTTTTTCGAGCTGCTGCTCGGCTGCTGGGCCGCCGGGCTGTGCGCGGTCCCGGCCAACGCGAGGCTGCACCCGCGCGAGGTCGAATACATCGCCGCCGATTGTGGCGCCCGGCTGTTGTTCGTCACCCCGGGGCTGGCGGAGACGCTCTCCCCGCTCGAAGCGGCGCTTCCGATTATCTCGACCCAGACCGAGCGCTACGCCGCGCTGACCCGCGGCGAGCCGCTCGCGCCCGCGCCGGGCGCCCCGGCCGACCGCGCCTGGCTGTCCTACACGAGCGGCACCACCGGCCGGCCGAAAGGCGCGGTGCTGACCCACCGCACCCTCGTCTTCATGAGCCAGTGCTATTACGCCGATATCGACCGTGTCGACGAGCGCGACACCCATCTCTGCGCCGCGCCGGTGTCGCACGGAGCCGGGCTGTACGCGCTCGCCTTTCTGCTGCAGGGCGCGCACCAAATCGTGCTGCCGCATTTCGATCTCGGCGAGGTGCTCGACATCGTCGCGCGGCACGACCGGGTGTCGATGTTCGCGGCGCCGACGATGCTGACCCGCCTCGTCCAGGCGCCGCGGACCGCCGCCGCCGATCTCGCCAATCTGAAGACGATCTCTTACGGCGGCGGCCCGATGTATGTCGCCGACCTGGAGCGGGCGCTCCAGATTTTCGGGCCGCGCCTCTATCAGCTTTACGGCCAGGGCGAGTCGCCGATGACGATCACCGGCCTGTCGCAGCGTCTGCACGACGACCCGCGCCGCCTCGCCTCGGCCGGGTATCCGCGCACCGGAGTCTCGGTCAAGGTGGTCGGCGAGGACGACGCCGAACTTCCGCCCGGCGGGATCGGCGAGATCGTCACGCGGAGCGACTGCGTGATGGAAGGCTATTGGCAAAACCCCACAGCCAACGCCGAGACGCTGCGTGGCGGCTGGCTCCATACCGGCGATCTCGGCAGCATGGATGCGGACGGGCTGGTGACGCTGCGCGACCGCTCCAAGGACATGATCATCAGCGGCGGCAGCAACATCTATCCGCGCGAGATCGAGGAGGTGCTGCTGCGCCACCCCGATGTCGCCGAGGCTTCGGTGGTCGGCCGCCCGCATCCGGAATGGGGCGAGGAGGTCGTCGCCTTTATCGTCGCTCGCCCCGGCGCGTCGGTCGCCGAGGCCGAGCTCGACCGGCTCTGCCTCGACCACATCGCGCGGTTCAAGCGCCCGCGCCGCTACCGGCACGTCGAGGCGCTGCCGAAAAACAATTACGGCAAGGTGCTCAAGACCGAATTGCGGGGGATGCTCGACCGATGATCGTCAAGGAGCATGGTTTCGCCGATATCGCGACGCCGAGCGGGCCGATGCGGCTGCATTTGTTCGAGCCGGCGGTGGCGGGCCGCTATCCGGCCCTCGTCCTCTATTCCGAGATCTACCAGATCACCGGGCCGGTGCGGCGCATGGCGGCCTATCTCGCCGGCCAGGGGTTTGTCGTCGGCGCGCCCGAGGTCTATCACGAGTATGAGACGCCGGGCACCGTGCTCGCCTATGACGCCGCCGGCACCGACCGCGGCAATTTACTCAAGACCGAAAAGCCGGTCGCCGGGTTCGACGGCGACACCCGCGCGGCGCTCGATTTCCTCGCCGCCCACCCGGCCTCGACCGGGCGGCTCGGGGCGATCGGCATCTGCCTCGGCGGCCATCTCGCCTACCGCGCCGCGCTGCAGCCGGACGTGCGCGCCACGGCCTGCTTCTACGCGACCGATATCCACGACCGCGCGCTCGGCAAGGGCGGCGCCGACGACAGCCTCGCCCGCGCCGGCGACATCAAGGGCGAGCTTTTATGCATCTGGGGTCGCCAGGACCCGCACATCCCGCTCGAGGGCCGAACCCTGATCCGCGACCGTCTCGAACAGGCCAAGACGGACTACACCTGGCACGAATTCAACGCCGCCCATGCCTTTATGCGCGACGAGGGTCCGCGCTACGATCCGGGCCTGGCGGCGATCTGCTACGGGCTGGCGCTCGACCTGTTCCGCCGGAGGCTCGCGGAACAGTAACGCTCCGAACGGTGTTGAGCCAAAAGGCGCGATACCATCGGAGGGTGCCATGCCTCTCGCCGATATCCTGGTTTGTCTCGATTCCTCGCCGGCCGGCGGCGAGCGGCTGACCGCCGCCACCCGCCTGGCCTTCGCCACCGGCGCGCATCTGCTCGGGGCCTATCCGCTTTACGACGACGCGGTCGAGGCGGTGCTGTTTCCGAGCAACCAACTCGCCCCGGCCGGTGCCGGCGGAACGGCCACGGCCGCGGCTGGCGTTGTCGAACCGGTCGCGGACGTGCGCGGCGCGGCCCAGGCCGAAGCCGCCGCCGAGCATTTCCGCGAGACGTTGCGGCTGAGTTCCGTGACCGGCGACTGGCACCTGCTCGACGGCGCCGACACGGCCGAGCTGATCGCGCTCGCAAAGACGGTCGATCTGGTCGTCGCCGGCCAATATGAGCGGCAGGGGGCCGGGCGCACCCATATCCGGCCCGAGGACATCGCGCTCGGCTGCGGCCGGCCGGTGCTGATCATCCCGTATGCCGGAAATTTCCCGTCGATCGGCAAGCGCGTGCTGGTTGCCTGGGACTCGACGCAAGAGGCCTCGCGCGCCCTGCACGACGCCCTGCCGCTGATCGAAAAATCCGAGGCGGTGACCGTGATGACCGTCGTCGGCAGCGAAAGCGACCGCGACAATGCGATCGCCTCGCTTGACCGGGTGGTGCGCCATCTGGAGCGCCGCGGGATAAAGGCGCAGGGCGAGGCGACACTGCGCGGCGATCTAGGCGTGTCCGACGTGCTGCTGTCGCGCGCTTCCGATCTCGGCGCCGATATGATGGTTTCCGGCGCCTATCACCATTCTCAGGTGCGCGAGGCGCTGTTCGGCGGCGTGACTTACGACCTGCTCGACCACATGACCGTGCCGGTGCTGATGTCGCACTAGGCAGCGGCCGCGACGGGGATCGGCGCCTCGCCTTTGAGCATCAGGCGATAGAGATAGCGGCGCTGGTTCATGTCGTAGTCCGGGTTCGCCTTGTGCAGCACGCTGCGGTTGTCCCAGATCACCATGTCGCCGTAGCGCCACTGGTGGCGGTACTCGTACTTCTTTTGCGTGGCGTGGGCCATCAGCTCGGTGACGAGGTCCAGCGCCGCCTCGTCGCTCATCCCGACGATCGATTCGATCCGCACCGGGTTCAGAAACAGCGCCTTGCGTCCGTTGTCGGGATGCACGCGAACCAGCGGGTGGATCCCCGGCGGCGGCAGCGCCTTCAAACTCTCTTCGTTGAGCGGCTTTAGCGGGCGCGGGCTGTATTTGCTCAGATAGACGTGCACCGCCTTGAGCCCGTCGATCTTTCGCTTCATCGCCTCGGGCAGCTCGTCATAGGCGAGGTGCATGTTGGCGTATTGCGTGTCGCCGCCTTTGTCCGGCAGCTCGACCGGGTAAAGGATCGTCGCCTTCGGCGGCGCCGGATGGTTCGAGTGGTCGGTCTGGAAGGTCTCGCCCGGGATCATCCGCCTCGTGCCGAGGAATTCCTGGTTGGTGACGTAGTACATCTCCGGAAAGCCGGGGATGTGGTGGTCCTTTTTGTCGTGCGGCTGCAATTCGCCGAACACCTGCACGGCGTGCATGAAGTCGCCGGGCTCGTATTTCTGGTCTCGGATCACCAGCACGTGGTGCTTGGCCCAGGCGCGGTTCAGCGCGGCCTTGGTCTCGGCGTCGACCGGCTTCGACAGGTCGAGCCCTCGCACCTCGGCGCCGGTATGCTCGGTCAGCGGGGTGATCGTATAGGCCATGGCGCCGCGCTCCCTTTGCCGGGGTAACCGTAAAAATCCTACGGCCTCGCCGGGGGCCGGTCAAACTTGACCCGGTAGGCCGGCGCCGCTAGAGACGGCGGCCTCATGTTCCCCGATCTTTACGCAGAGACGCGCGCGACGCTGGCGCTCGCGCTGCCGCTGGCGGCCGCGAACGTATCGCAGATGGCGATGTCGGTGGCCGACACGGTCATGGTGGGCACGCTCGGCGCGGTGCCGCTGGCCGCGGTCGGGATCGGCGCCGGCTTCTATTTCACCAGCGTCGTGATCTGCCAGGGGATACTGACCGCGGTGGCGCCGCTCTCCGCCTATGCGATCGGCGCCGGCGACCGGGAGGCGGCCGGGCGGATCGCCGGAAGCGGGCTGATCCTCGCGGGGCTGCTGTCGGTGCCGGTCATCGGCGCGATGCTCGGCGGCACAAGGCTGCTCGATTTTCTCGGCTACGACCCGGCGCTGTCGCATGAGATCGGCCGCTTCCTGCAAGCCGTCTGCTGGGGCGCGCCGGGCTTTCTCGGCTTCGCCGTGCTGCGCAGCCTGCTCGCGTCGCTGTCGCGGCCGCGCGCGGTGATGCTCGTGCTGGTGCTGTGCGTGCCGGCCAATGTCGCGCTCAACTGGGTGCTGATTTTCGGGCATCTCGGTGTCGCGCCGCTCGGCCTCACCGGCGCCGCCTATGCCTCGGCGATCGCGCAGTGGCTGATGCTGATCGGATCCGTCGCGGCGGTATGGCGGCTGCGTAGAAAGGGCGTCGCGCCGCGGCTGCGCGGCGAGCTTCGGCAAATCGGCGCCGATTTCCGCCGTATCGCGGCCCTCGGCGGGCCGATCGGCGGCTTGCAGCTGATGGAGATCGGCGTCTTCGTGACCTCGGCCGCGGTGGTCGGGCTGTTCGGCGCCAACCCGCTCGCCGCGCACCAGATCGCGATCAACTACGCCAGCATCACCTTCATGGTGCCGCTCGGGATCAGCCAGGCGGCGACGGTACGGGTCGCGGCGGTGCGCGGCGCTGGGCTGGTTCTCGCCGCGCGGCGGGCGGCATTTGTCGCGCTCGCGCTCGGCGGCGGGTTCATGGCGGTCTCGGCGGTGGTGATCTGGACCGTGCCGGGGCTGATCGTCTCCGCATACGTCGCGGCCGGCGATCCGGCGAACCGCGAGCTTGTGGCCTTGGCCCTGCGCTTCCTCGCCTTCGCCGCCGCGTTCCAGATCGCCGACGGAGTGCAGGTCGTCGCCGCGGGCGCGCTGCGCGGTTACGAGGACACGACCGTGCCGATGCTGCTCGCCGGGCTCGGCTATTGGCTGATCGGCTTCGCCGGCGGCTGGGCGCTCGCCTTCCCGCTCGGTCTCGGCCCCATTGGGATGTGGTGGGGCTTTGTGATCGGCCTCGTCGCGGTCGCCGCCCTTTTGACCTTGCGTCTAGGAAAGCTGAGCCAGCTCCCGCGTCCGGGTTGAGCGGGCGGCGGCGACATGGTCCTTGGCGAGCACGGTATAGACCGCCGGCAGCACGAACAGCGTGAACAGCGTGCCGATCGACATGCCGGCGACGACCACGACGCCGATCGAGAAGCGGCTCGCCGCGCCGGCTCCGGTCGCGGTGATCAGCGGGAATAGCCCCACCACCATCGCCGCCGTCGTCATCAGGATCGGGCGCAGCCGGACGCGCGCGGCGCGCTGGATCGCCCGGCGCCGGTCGAGCCCCTCCTCGATCTGGAGCTGGTTGGCGAACTCGACCATCAGGATGCCGTGCTTGCTGATCAGCCCGATCAGCGTCACCAGCCCGACCTGGGTGTAGATGTTCATCGTCGCCAGCCCGATGAACAGCGGGATCAGCGCCCCGCACAGCGACATCGGCACGCTGACGAGGATCACCAGCGGGTCGCGCAGGCTCTCGAACTGCGCCGCCAGCACCAGGAAAATCACGATCAGCGCGAAGACGAAGGTGACCACGAGCTGGTTGCCCTCGCGCACGTATTGGCGCGAGTCCGACAGATAGTCGTGGCTGAACCCGGAGGGGAGCTGGGCCGCCTGCTGCTCGAGGAAATCGACCGCCTGGCCCTGGGTCACCCCCGGCATCGGCACCGCCTGGAACGTCGCCGAGTTGAGCTGGTTGTAGCGGGTCAGCGCATTGGGGGTGGTGACGGTCTTGACCGACACCAGGTTCGACAGCGGCACCGGATCGCCGGCCGACGACTTGACGTAATACCGCGTCAGCGCCTCGGCGTTGAGCCGGTCGGCGCGCGGCACTTGCGGGATCACCTCGTAGCTGCGGCCGCCGAGGTTGAAGCGGTTGACGTAGTTTTCGCCGACCAGCAGCGCCAGCGTGTCGCCGATCTGCTGCATCGTGATGCCGAGCTGGTTTGCCTTCGACCGGTCGATGTCGATGCGCACGGTCGGCTGGTTGAAGGCAAGGTCGCTGTCGACGACGATGAACAGTCCGCTTTTGCGCGCGGCGTCCTTGATCTTCTCCATCGCGTTGTAGATCGACGGAAAATCGCCGGTCGACGAGATCACCATCTGCACCGGCAACCCGCCGATCGAGGCCGGCAGCGGCGGCAGCGAGAAGACGAAGGCGTTGAACCCCTCGACCTTGCTGACCGCTCCCTGCAACAGCGGCTTGATCTGCTGGGCGCTGCGGCTGCGCTCGTCCCATGGCTTGAGGATCACGCCGGCGATGCCCTGGTTCGGGCCGAACCGGCCGTTCACGACAAAGCGCAGGTCGGCTTCGGGAAACGCGGTCAGCGCCTTGTCGAGCTCGGTGCCGTAGGCGTCCTGATAGTCGAGGTTGGAGTATTGCGGCGCCTTGGTCAGCGCGAACAGCACGCCCTGGTCTTCCTCGGGCGCCAGCTCCTTCTTGGTGTTCAGGTACATGAAGCCGAGCGCGACAAACACCGCGGCCGCGAACAGCGCGGTCACCGGGCGGTAGTCGAGCGAACGGTCGAGCCGCCTTCCGTAGGCGCGCGTCAGCCCGGAGAACACGCGGTCGATCTGGCGCGGAAACCAGCCCTGCGCGGTGTCGGCGCGCAACAAGAGCGAGCACATCATCGGCGACAGGGTGACGGCGATGACGCCCGAGATCAGCACCGCGCCCGCGAGGGTAAAGGCGAATTCGCGGAACAGCGCGCCGGTGACGCCGCCGAGAAATCCGATCGGGGCGTAGACGGCGGCCAGGGTCAAGGTCATCGCGATGACCGGGCCGGCGATTTCGCGGGCGCCGATCATCGCCGAGACAGCGGGGCTTTTGCCCTCCTCGATGTGGCGGTAGACGTTTTCGACGACGACGATCGCGTCATCGACGACCAGCCCGATCGCCAGCACCATCGCCAATAGCGTCAAGAGATTAAGGCTGAACCCCATCGCCGCCATCAGCGTGCCGGCGCCGATCAGCGACAAGGGGATCGTCACGATCGGGATCAGCACCGACCGGAAGCTGCCCAGGAACAGGAAGATCACCGCGACGACGATGCCGACCGCCATCCCGAGGCTGAATTTTACCTCGTCGAGCGACGCCTGGATGAACCGCGTCGAATCGTAGGCGATCTGCATCTTTACGGCCGCGGGCAGGTTGCGCTCCAACTCGGGCATCAGCGCGCGCACGCCCTTGACCAGCGACAGCGGGTTGCCGTCCGGGGTCACCTGGATGCCGATGAACACGGCGTGCTGGCCGTTCATCATCACGCTCGAATTCCAGCTCTGCGCGCCGAGGTCGACATTGGCGATGTCTTCCATGCGGACGACCGCGCCGTTGACGGTCTTCACGACCATCTGCTTGAACTGCGCCACATCGGTAAGCCCGGTGTGCGCATCGACATTGGTCAGCGTATAGAACCCCTTGGCCTGCCCGGGCGCGGCCTGGAAGTTGTTGGCGCGGATCGCGGCGGCGACATCGTCGGCGGTAATCCCGCGCGCCGCCATGCGGGCCGGGTCGAGCCACAGCCGCATCGCAAAGGTCTGGCCGCCGAGGATATCGGCCGAGGCCACGCCGTCGACGGTCGACAGCAACGGCTGCACGACCCGCGTCAGGTAGTCCGAGATTGCCGCCGCCGACAGTTCCGAGCTCGAAAACCCGACATACATGACCGCCGTGGTCTGGCCCGTCGCCTTCAGGATGATCGGGTCCTGCGACTCCTGGGGCAGCAGGTATTTGACCTGCTGCACCTTGGCCATCACGTCGGTCATGGCCTGGTTCGGGTCGTAGTTGAGCTTGATATAGGCGGTGACGGTGCTCGTGCTCTGCACCGACGACGAGGTCAGGTAGTCGATGCCCTCGGCGGTCGCGACGGCCTGCTCGATCGGCGTGGTGATAAAGCCCTGGATCAACTCGGGCGAGGCGCCGGGATAGGTCGTGGTGACCGTGATCGTCGTGTTCGACAGCTTCGGGAACTGCCGGATCGGCAGGCCGAACATCGCCTTGAGCCCGATCAGCAGGATCAAGAGGCTGACGACCAGCGCCAGCACCGGGCGCTTGATGAATAGGTCGGTGAAGCGCATCGCCTCGCCCTCCCGCCTATTGCGGCGTCGGGTTGGCCGGCGGGGCCGGCGGCGGGTTGCCGGTGACGATCACCGCGCCGCCGTTCTGCACCTTGATCTGCCCGGCCGCGACGACCTGGTCGCCGGGCTTGACCCCGTCGAGGACCGCGACCTTGTCGTGCCACTTGGTCCCGGTTTTCACCGGGGTGCGAAACGCCTTCAGTACCGGCTTGCCGTTGGCGTCGGCGCCGTCCTGCCGGACGATATAGACGCTGTCGCCATAGAGCGTGTAATCGACGGCGGTTTGCGGCAGCACGACCTGCGGCGCGCCCGCCGGCAGCTCGACCTCGGCATTGACGAACATGCCCGGCAGCAGCGCCTCGTCGGGATTGGGCATCGTCGCCTGCACCGAAACGGTGCGCGTCGCGGCGCTGATCTGGGGCTCGATCGTCGTGATCGTCGCGTCGAATTTGCGGCCCGGGAACGCGTCCGCGGTCACCGCCACCTTCTGCCCCGGCTTGATTTCCGCGAGCGAGGTCGAGGGCAGCGTGAAATTGACGTAGAGCGTCGACAGGTCGGTCAGGCTGACGATCGGCGCGCCGGCGTTGACGAATTGCCCGAGATCGATCTGGCGCACGCCGAGCTTGCCGCCAAACGGGGCGCGGATCAGCTTTTGGGCGATCACCGCCTGGGTCTTGGCGATCTGGGCGTTGGCCTGGTCGAGCTGGGATTGCCACTGGTCTACCGTCGAGCGCGACTCGAACTGGCGCGCCGCCAAGGTTTGCGCGCGCTGCAGATTGACGGCGGCCAAGCGCGCCTGCGCCTGGTAATTGGCGAGGTCGCCCTTGTCGGGCGCGTCGTTGAGCTGCACCAGCGGGTCGCCTTGCTTCACCGAGGTGCCCGATTTGAACAGGAGATCGGTGACCCGGCCGCCGATCTCGGGGGTCACGGTCACCTGCCGGACCGCCGCCAGCGAGCCGATCCCGGGGGCAAAGCGCGGCACCGCCTGGGTCTCCGCGACCACGGCGGAGATTTCCGCCGCCGGCGGCTTGTTGTTGGCGAAAAACGTCGCGATCGCATGCTCGCGGAACGCGTTGAAGCCATACAGGCCGCCGAGAACGATCAGGATCAAGAGGCCGACAATGACCAGCCAGCGCACGGTTCGCGCCGGCCTCACCGGCGCCCGCGGCGCATCGGCATGCGCGCGGTTCAGCGGCCCGACCGGGGCGGTCTTTACATCGCCATCCATCGCTCGCACCTCGTGCTAATTGGCCGCCGCGGCGAGTGGCGCCGGGGCGGCGGCGATCGCCGCTTCGGTCATGCCGATCCCCCGCAGGATGAACCGGCTGGCCTCGTCGACGATGCGCTCGGGGGTTCCTCGATAGGGGACGCAGCCTTCCTTTGGCAGCGCGGCGAAAGCCATCATCGCCGCGACATGCTGGGCAAACCAGAACCGGTTGGCGGGGTCGTCCCTGGTTGGTGTCAGATCGCCGGCCGCTTCCGCCGCCGCCACCGAGGCGGCAAAGATCGGCACGACGCGCGGGCCGATCGCGGCAAACAGCTCGCGCGCATAATCGCCGTCTTCGAGGCAGCTATGCGACAGGAGGCGGACCCGCGACTCAAGCTCCTCGCGCTCCAGCTCTTCCGCCAGCACAAACCGCCGCACCATAAAGCGGATCATGCTGATCAGCGTCTGGGTCGAGGGCTGCAGCGCGGCCAGCTGTTCGAGCGCCGGGTCGCCCTCGCAGCCCAGCAGCAGGATCTCGCGGTAAAGGCTTTGCTTCGAGGGGAAGTGCTTGAACAACAGCGCCTCGGACACGCCGGCCGCGGCGGCCAGCTCGCGCGTGGTCGTCCCGGCAAAGCCCTTGCGCGCGAAAAGCGGCACGGCGGCCGTGACGATCGCCTTGCGGCGGCCGTCGCTATCGAGTCGGGTCAGCGCCATGCGCGCACAAGTAAGCGCTCACTCACTTCGGGTCAAGCTAATTTATGCTGCGGTGCAACAAAACACCGTTAGATTGCGGAGGGGCTTCTGGTGCTCTACCTTGCCTTATGCGCCTGGCCCCGAACCGCGCCGCGATAGCGGTCTGGATATGCACGACGCTTCTGCTCTCGGCGTGCGATTTCAGCATCCCGCCGCCCGAGCAGTTGCCGCCGCAGCCCCTTCCCGAGCCGCTTCCGCCGCCGCCCCAGCCGCCCGTCACCCCAGGCCGGGTTCAGGCCGAGATCCTGCGCTGGTTCACCGCCGCCGGTTATGCCCGCTTCCAGGCCGAGGCGCTCGCCGACCATGCCCGCATCGAGAGCGGCTTCCGGCCCTGTGCCGCCGGTCCCGCCGGTTTGCGCTACACCTATCAATGGGGCTCGACCCGGTTGCAGCAGCTGCACCGGTTTGCCGGCGCGTCCGGCTGTCCGCCGCTCGACACGCAGCTTGCCTTCGCCGACCGGGAGCTGCGCGGCAGCCCGAAATTCGCCTGCTTTTGGGGCGCGACGGACAGGGCGAGCGCGCTGCGGGCGCTGCGCCGGGGCTTTGGCGGCGGAAGCTGCTAGCTACAGGTCGAGATCGGCGCCCTGCGCGGTAAAGATCGAACCGTACCCGGTCTTGCCCCAATCGGGCGGGACCGGGCAGGGGGTCGGGTCGAGATGCGCGACCGTTGCCGGCTCGCCGCGCACGATATCGCCGGTGTGGCTGGTCGGGCTCGGCGTCGGCATCCAGATAAAGGCGTCGGCGGAGCTGTAGACAAACAGCGCCACGGGGCGCACCCGGTCGGTGAAATTGGCCCGCGAGGCGTGGAGCGTGCGGCAGTTGATCGCCACCACGGTGCCGGCCGGGCCGGTCAAATCCTCGGTCGGCGTCGCGACGGCCGCCATGTCCCGGTCCCGGACCGAGCCGGTCCAGGCGCCGTTGTCGTCGCGATGCACGAAGATCGGGCCGTTATGGCTTCCTGGAACGCAGGTCAGCGGCCCTTTCTCCGCCGGCACGTCGCCGAGATACACGCCGAGCGTCACCGGGCTGTAATTCGTGTGCGGCCAGGCGGGGATGTCCTGGTGCCATTTGACGATCTCCCCGCCGCCCGGCCATTTGTAGTTGAGCTTGCTGCTGTGGAACTTGACGTCGGGGCCGACCAGGTCAGCGGCGATGTCGGCCAGCACCGACTCGCTGGCGAAGCGCCAGAAATCGGGGTGGCGGTCGACCAGCGTGCGCAGGCGGCGAACATGCGGCCGGTCGGGGCAATGCTCGGGGCCGAGGTCGAACTCCTCGTTGGAGGCGGCGACGGCGCGGCTCTTGTCGAGAAACCGGTCCGACAGCGCGGAAAGCCGGTCGAGCCAGGAATCCGGGATCAGCCCCGCGGCCGCGAGGTATCCGGTCGCGAAATAGCGCTCGCGCTGAACCTGGCTCAGCACGCGGGCGGGATGGGAGAGGATGTCTTCGGGCTTCATGGCGGGGATGGTATACCTCCCCGATCCGCGGAGGATATCGTCATGACGCTGACCCCCGAGCAGCTCGCGCAGTTCAAGGATGAGGGCTACCTGTTCCTGCCCGGCTGCTTTGCCGAGGAAGAGGTGGCGATCCTGCGCGACGAGGCCGAGGCGATCTACGCGACCGACCGGCAGGAGGTCTGGCGCGAAAAGACCGGGGCGCCGCGCACCGCCTTTGCCGCGCATACCTACAACGAGGCGTTTCGCCTGCTCGGCTCGCATCCGCGGCTGATCCGGCCGGTCGAGCAGGTGTTCGGCGAACAGCTCTACATGCACCAGTACAAGATCAACGCGAAGGCGGCGTTCGAAGGCGATGTCTGGCAGTGGCACCAGGATTACGGCACCTGGGCGCGCGACGATGGCATGCCCGAGCCGCGGGCGATGAACATCGCCGTGTTCATGGACGAGGTGATGCCGATCAACGGCCCGCTGATGATCGTCCCGCGCAGCCACAAGCACGGGGTGCTGTCGGCCGGGCACGATTTGGAGACGACCTCGTACCCGCTATGGACGCTCGACAACGAGACGGTGACGCGGCTGGTCGAGCAGGGCGGGATTGTCGCGCCGACCGGCAAACCCGGCTCGGTGCTGATGTTTCACGGCAATCTGGTGCACGCCTCGGCGCCGAACATCACTCCCTATCCGCGCCGCATCGTCTATCTGACGCTGTGCGCGGTCTCCAATCACATCCGCACCCCGACGCGCCCCGAGTGGATCGCGCATCGCGACTTCGCGCCGATCGAGCCGGTCGCGGACAGCGCCTTGCTCGATTTTGCGCGCAAATATCAGGCGGCCGCGCAATGAGCCTCCACCGCCTGCTGCAACAGCGCGCCCGGCCGGTGCGGGTTGGACTGATCGGCGCCGGCAAGTTCGGCTCGATGTTCCTGAACCAGGTGCCGACGATGGCCGGGGTCGAGATCGCGGTCATCGCCGATCTCGACCCGGAGCGGGCGCGCGCCGCCTGCCGCACGGTCGGATGGGATGCGGGGCGGATCGCCCGCACCCGCTTTGTCGTCTCCGGCGCCGAGGCCTGCGCCGACCCCGATGTCGAGGTGGTCGTCGAGGCGACCGGCAGCCCGCCGGCCGGGATCGCCCATGCCCGCGCCGCGATCGCCCAGGCCAAGCATATCGTCATGGTCAATGTCGAGGCCGATGTCCTCGCCGGGCCGCTCTTGGCCGAAGAGGCGAGGGCGAAGGGCGTAGTCTACTCGCTGGCCTATGGCGATCAGCCGGCGCTGACCTGCGAGCTGATCGACTGGGCGCGCTCTTGCGGCTTCGAGGTCGCGGCCGCCGGCAAGGGCACGAAATACCTTCCGGCCTATCATGCGGTGACGCCCGACGATGTCTGGGCGCATTACGGGCTGACCCCCGAGGAGGCGCGGGCCGGCGGGATGAACCCGCAGATGTTCAACTCGTTTCTCGACGGCACCAAGTCGGCGATCGAGATGGCGGCGATCGCCAATGCGAGCGGTCTCGGCGTACCGCGGGACGGGCTGCTGTTCCCGCCCTGCGGCGTCGACGACCTGCCGGAGGTGCTGCGGGGCGGCAAGGTCGAGGTCGTCTCGTCGCTGGAGCGCGACGGCCGGCCGGTGTTTCGCGACCTGCGCTGGGGCGTTTATGTCGTGCTCAAGGCGCCCAACGAATACGCCCGCGCCTGCTTTCGGGAATATGGGCTCAAGACCGACCGCAGCGGCTGGTACGCGGCGATGTACAAGCCGTTTCACCTGATCGGGCTGGAGCTCGGCATGTCGGTCCTGTCGGCGGCGCTGCGCGGCGAGCCGACCGGGCAGGCGCAAACCTGGCGCGGCGACGCGGTCGCGGTCGCCAAGCGCGCGCTGCGCGCCGGCGAGACCCTGGACGGCGAGGGCGGCTACACGGTGTGGGGCAAGCTGGTGCCGGCGGAGCGCAGCCTCGCCGAGGGCGCGCTGCCGATCGGGTTGGCCCATAAAGTGCCGCTGGTGCGGGACGTCGCCGCCGGCGAGATCGTCCGCTGGGCCGACGTCTCGGTGCCCGACAGCGAGGCCGCGCGCGCCCGCCGCGACATGGAGCGCCGCTGCGGCACGCCCTCCGCGATCGCCGCCCAGTAGGAGCCCCAATGCCCGCGTATCAGTACATCTATGTGATGAAGGGCCTCGGGAAATCGTATCCCGGCGGCCGCGAAGTGCTGCGCGACATCTGGCTGTCGTTTCTCCCGGGCGCGAAGATCGGCGTGCTCGGCCTCAACGGCGCCGGCAAGTCGACGCTGCTGCGGGTGATGGCCGGCGAGGAAAGGGATTTTGCCGGCGAGGCGTGGGCGGCCGAGGGGGCGACGGTCGGCTATCTGCCGCAGGAGCCGGCGCTCGACCCGGCGCTCGATGTCGCCGGCAATGTGCGGCAGGGGCTCGGGCATATCCGCGACATCCTCGACCGGTTCGAGGCGGTCAGCGCGCGCTTCGCCGAGGAGCTGTCGGCCGAGGAGATGGACGCGCTGATCGCCGAGCAAGGCGATTTGCAGGAGCAGATCGACCAGGTCGACGGCTGGGAGCTCGACCGCACGATCGAGATCGCGATGGATGCGCTGCGCTGCCCGCCCGGCGACTCGCCAGTCGCCGAGCTCTCGGGCGGCGAACGGCGCCGCGTCGCACTGTGCCGGCTGCTGTTGCAGCGGCCCGACCTGCTGCTGCTCGACGAGCCGACCAACCATCTCGACGCCGAGTCGGTCGCCTGGCTCCAGCGCTTCCTAAAGGATTACCCCGGAACGGTCGTCACCGTGACCCACGACCGCTATTTCCTCGACGAGGTCGCCGGCTGGATCCTCGAGCTGGACCGCGGCCACGGCATCCCGTTCGAGGGCAACTATTCGGGCTGGCTCGAGCAGAAGCAGGCGCGGCTGGTGCAGGAGGGGCGCCAGGAGGAGGCGCGGCGGCGCACGCTCGAGCGCGAGCTCGAATGGGTGCGGCAGAGCCCGCGGGCGCGGCAGGCGAAGAGCAAGGCCCGCGTCGCCGCCTATGACGCCCTCGTCGCGCAAAGCCGCGAGAAGGCGCCCGACACCGCGCAGATCGTGCTGCCGCCCGGCCCGCGTCTCGGCGACCTCGTGCTGGAGTCGCGGGGCGTCGCCAAGGGCTTCGGCGACCGCCTTCTGATCGAGGACATGGATTTCCGCCTGCCGCCGGGCGGCATCGTCGGCGTCATCGGCCCGAACGGCGCCGGCAAGACCACGCTGTTCCGCATGATCACCGGCGCCGACACGGCGGACCGGGGCGGGTTCCGCGTCGGCGAGACGGTCAAGCTCGGCTATGTCGACCAGTCGCGCGACGCGCTCGGCGCCGACAATACCGTGTGGCAGGAGATTTCCGGCGGGGTCGAGGAGATCGATCTCGGCCGCCGCAAGATCGCCAGCCGGGCCTATTGCTCGCTGTTCAATTTCCGCGGCGCCGACCAGCAGAAAAAGGTCGGCCAGCTTTCGGGCGGCGAGCGCAACCGCGTTCACCTCGCCAAGATGCTGAAGGAGGGCGCCAACCTGCTCCTGCTCGACGAGCCGACCAACGATCTCGATGTCGACACGCTGCGGGCGCTTGAGGAGGCGCTGCTCGAATTTCCCGGCTGTGCGGTGATCGTCACCCACGACCGCTGGTTTCTCGACCGCATCGCGACGCACATCCTCGCCTTCGAGGGCGAGAGCCAGGTCGTATGGTTCGAGGGCAACTACGCCGATTACGAGGCCGACCGCAAGCGCCGACTTGGCGCCGAGGCGGACCAGCCGCACCGCATCAAGTACAAGCCGCTGACGCGAGGTTAGTTACGAGCCGACCTTCTTGCGCAGCTGCGCCAGCAGGGCCTCGACCTGTCCGCCGTTGCGCTGGATCACCGCGCCGAACTCGTCGCGCTCGGTCACCTTCATGCTGACGCCGCCGACATAGACATCGGTGATCTTCAGGGCGCCGCCCTGATCGATCAGGTGCCAGTCGACCGAGACCGGCGCGCCGTTTTGCCGGACCACCTGGCTGGCGACGACGATCTCGCCGCCGGCGTTGCGGCTGCCGGTGACGCGGAACGGCTCGCCGCCATACTCGCCCAGCCGCGCGCTATAGGCCTGGACGATGTATTCCTGGAACAGCCGCAGAAACTCCTGCTGCTCGGCGGGGGTCGCCGTTCGCCAATAGCGGCCCAGCACGAACTGGCCGATGCCGGCGATGTCGAAATCGTTGCGGAACAATTCGCGGAACCGGGCGAGCCGCTGCGGCGGCGGGATGCTCGGCCCCAGCACCCTGATCGCCTGGGTCCCCAGCTCGTTGACAAAGGCCTGGGGATCGGGTCCGGCGCCGGCCCGGGGGGAGCCGGCGAAAATCGCGATGGCGATGACGGCGCCGCCAAGCGCGCGGGAGCGTCGCATCATTTTCTCGAGGCCTCAGCCGGGGGAGCAACTTGGTACGAAATCGGCGCGGCCGGCGTATCGTCGCCGCCGACCGGCGACACGCTTGGCACATTCGACTGCTCGTGCCGGATTTCGGCGGCGCGCCGCTGGCGATAGAGCGAGCGGATCGTCGCGTAGTAATCGAGCGAGGTGCGCTCGATATCGGCGAGGGATTCGATGTTGCGCGAGCGCGTGTCGATCCCCTGCACGCCGCCGCGGGCAAAGCTCGCCCACAAATAACCGTTGTTGGACGCGATCATATTGCCCGGATCGCCGAAGGCGTCGCCGACCTCGCCCAGTCCGTCGCGAATGCTCGAGGGGCCCAGCACCGGCAGCATCAGATAGGGGCCGGCGCCAAAGCCCCACACGGCAAAGGTCACGCCGAGGTCGTTGCTGTGGTAGGGGAGGTTCAGCTTCGACGCCACGTCGAACAGCCCGCCGATGCCGACCGTCGAGTTGACCAGAAACCGGGTCATCGTGGTCGCGGCGAGGCTGGGCTCCGCCTGCAGCACGTCGTTGGCGAAGATGATCGGGCCGTTCAGGTTGCGCATGAAATCATGCACCGAGTCCCGCACCGGCTCCGGCAGGACCGCGCGGTAGGCATTGGCCACCGGCACCAAAACGATTTTGTCGACGTGTGTATTGAAATCGAAAATCGCGCGGTTTGTGCTTTCGAACGGGTCGTTAAAATTCTCTTCGGCGCCGACGGGGGCCGGCGGCTGGGCGGCAACCTGTTGCGCCGCGGCGGGGCCGGGCGGCAGGAACCCGCAAGTGGCGAGCCCCAGCACCAGGGCAAGCAAGCGTCCGGGCCGGGTAAAGCTCGTCTGGTAAAAATGCATCATTAGCCTCGCGTCTAGAAGCAGCGTGACGGCGGCAGGGGATAATGGGCAAAAACGCCCCGCGCGGGCAAGCAATCCTTAAGCACCCATTGCGTCATAGTGGTGGCCGTGCCGTGTCGGCGCCGCGATTGCCGCCGCCGCCGCCGCGACGCCGGCCGAAGCGACGAGAATCAGATGGTTAGTCGTCGTCTCGTCAATAGGCTCTACCATGGCATTGACGAATTAAAGATATGTTTATATCTTTGCGTCCATGGAGTCCTCAACCCTTGTTGGCGTCTCGATGGAGGCCCTGCTCGCGGCGTTGCGCGCGGTTGCGGAGCCGACCCGGCTGCGCCTCGTTATCCTCTGCGCGCGCGGCGAGCTGACCGTCAGCGAGCTGGCCCAGATTCTCGGCCAGAGCCAGCCCCGCGTATCGCGGCATCTTAAGCTTCTCTGCGAGGCCGGGCTCGTCGATCGCTTCCGCGAGGGAAGCTGGGTTTTCTATCGCGCCAGCGCGGGTCAGGCGGCGAGCGCGCTTGCGCGTCATCTCGTCGCGGCCTGCGGCGAAAGCGATGCGACGATCGCCCTCGACCTGCAGCGCCTCGCCGCGATCAAGCGGCAGCGCGCCGAGCAGGCCGCCGCCTATTTTCGCGACAACGCGGAGCAGTGGGACAAAATCCGCTCGCTTTATGTCGACGAGCGCGAGGTCGAGGCCGCGCTCGCCGAGATCGTCCGCGCCGCGGCGCCGCGCGATCTGCTCGATGTCGGCACCGGCACGGGGCGGATGCTGGAGGTGCTGGCGCCCGCGGTCGGGCATGCGCTCGGCATCGATCTGTCGCGCGAGATGCTGGCCGTCGCCCGGGTCAATCTAGAGCGGGCGGGGCTCGAAAACGGCATCGTCCGGCGCGGCGACATGTACCAGCTTCCGCTGCCCGACGGCAGTTTCGACGCCGCCGTGATCCACCAGGTGCTGCATTACGCCGACCGGCCGGCGGCGGTGCTGTTCGAGGCGGCGCGGGTGCTGCGGCCCGGCGGGGTGCTGGTGCTCGTCGATTTCGCGCCGCACACCCTCGAATTTCTGCGCGATGAGCACGCCCATCGGCGGCTCGGTTTCTCCAACGTTGAGGTGGACGAGTGGTGTGTCGATGCCGGGCTCGTCCCGGCGCCGGCCCGGCACCTGCCCGGGGACCCTCTGACCGTGGTGATCTGGACCGCCTGGCGGCCGGTCGCGGCCACCGCCGCGGCCGCGGCCGAAACGGCGGTCCGCGAGCCGGCGGTGACGCGATGAGCCGCGGCCTCCAGCCGCCGCGCGGTCTCCTCGCGGCCGATCCGGTCGGCGATTTCGATCACGGGCCGCCGCGCGTCTCGTTCGAGTTCTTCCCGCCGAAGACGCCCGAGATGGACGCGCGGCTGTGGGAAGTCGTCAAGCGGGTCGCGCCGCTCGGTCCCCGCTTTGTCTCGGTCACCTACGGCGCCGGGGGCTCGACCCGCGAGCGCACCCACGCGACGGTGCGGCGCATCCGCCAGGAGACCGCGCTCGAACCCGCGGCGCATCTGACCTGCGTCGCCGCCACCCGCGACGAGATCGACAGTGTCGCCCGCGACTATTGGGATGCGGGCATCCGCCACATCGTTGCCCTGCGCGGCGATCCGCCGGGCGGGCTCGGCGCGCAATACCGGCCGCATGAGGGCGGCTACGCCTTTGCCGCCGATCTTGTCGCGGGGCTGCGCCGCGTCGCCGATTTCGAGATCTCGGTGGCCGCCTATCCCGAAACCCATCCCGAGGCGCCAAGCCCGGGCCACGACATCGACAATCTCCGGCGCAAGCTCGACGCCGGCGCCAACCGGGCGATCACCCAGTTTTTCTTCGATGTCGATCTGTTTCTCGATTTCCGCGACCGCGCGGCGGCGGCGGGGGTCTCGGTGCCGCTCGTGCCGGGCATCCTGCCGGTCACCAATTTCGCCCAGCTCCAGCGCATGGCGGTCGGCTGCGGGGCGACGATCCCGGCCTGGATGGCGGCGCATTTTGATGGGCTCGACGGCGATCCCGACACCCGCCGGCTCGTCGCCGCCTCGCTCGCCGCCGAGCAATGCCGCCGGCTCCACGCCGAGGGCGTGCACGAGTTTCACTTTTACACGCTCAACCGCGCCGATCTGATCGTCGCGATCTGCCACCTGCTCGGCGTGCGCGCGCCAAAACCGATCGCGGCATAAACACCACATGGCTCATCTGCTCGATTACCTGAAGGACCGCGTGCTGCTGTGCGACGGTGCGATGGGCACCCAGACCCAGTCGCGCAACCTCGACATCGCCCGCGATTTTCACGACCACGAAAACTGCACCGAGATCCTGACGGTAAGCCGCCCCGATCTGGTGCTGGAAATCCACCGCGCCTATCTCGAAGCCGGCTGCGACGCGATCCAGACCAACAGCTTTGGCGGGTCGCCGATTACCCTCGGCGAGTTCGGCATCGCCGACCGCGCCTTCGATCTCAACCGCCAGTCCGCCGAGCTGGCGCGCGAGGCGATCGATTCCTTCGCCCATGACGGCCGCACCCGCTTTGTCATCGGCTCGGTCGGGCCGGGGACGCGGCTGCCGACCCTCGGCCATATCGCCTACCAGCCGCTCGAGGACGCGCTGACGATCCAGTGCGACGGGCTGATCGCCGGCGGGGTCGACGCGATCCTCATCGAGACCTGCCAGGACCCGCTGCAGATCAAGGCCGCGGTCAACGGCGCCAAGCGCGCGCGGGCAACGGCGGGCAGGGATATCCCCATCCTCGTCCAGGTCACGGTCGAGACCACCGGCACGCTGCTGGTCGGCGCCGATATCGCCGCCGCGGCGACGATCGTCGGGGCGCTCGATGTCGACGGGATCGGGCTTAACTGCGCGACCGGCCCGCGCGAGATGGCCGAGCACGTCAAATGGCTCGGCGAGAGCTGGCCCGGCCTTATTTCTGTGCAGCCGAATGCCGGCCTGCCCGAGCTGATCGGCGGGCAGACGCATTATCCGTTGACGCCGCAGGAGCTGACCCAATGGCTCGAGCGCTTTGTGCTCGAAGACGGGGTCAACATCATCGGCGGGTGCTGCGGCACCGAGGCGGCGCATATCGCGGCGCTCGACCAGATGCTGCGCCGCATCGGCCGGGCCAAGGAAAAGAATGGGCGGCCTCGCCCGGTCCCGAAGAAGCGGTCGCCGGTGTGGGTGCCGTCGGTCGCCTCGCTCTACACCCCGGTCGCGCTGCGCCAGGAAAACGCCTACCTGTCGGTCGGCGAGCGCTGCAACGCCAACGGCTCGCGCGCCTTCCGCCGGTTGCAGGAGCAGCTCGACTGGGATGGCTGCGTCGAAATGGGGCGCGACCAGGTCAAGGAGGGGTCGCACACGCTCGACCTCTGCACCGCCTTTGTCGGGCGCGACGAGGTCGCCGACATGACCGAGATGGTCAGCCGCATGCGCGGGTCGGTCAACGCGCCGCTGGTCATCGACTCGACCGAGTACCCGGTGCTCGAAGCCGCGCTCAAGCTCTATGGCGGCAAGCCGATCATCAACTCGATCAATTTCGAGGATGGCGAGGATGCCGCCGAGAAACGCGTCGCGCTGGCGCGCCGGTTCGGCGCCGCGGTCATCGCGCTGACCATCGACGAAACCGGCATGGCCAAGGAGGTCGAGCACAAGATCGCGCTGGCGCGGCGGCTCCACGACTTCGCCTGCGTCAAGCACGGGCTGCCGGCGAGCGACCTGCTGTTCGACCCGCTGACCTTCACGATCTGCACCGGCAACGAGGACGACCGCAAGCTCGGGCTCAACACGCTCGACGCGATCGAGCGGATCGCGCGGGCGCTGCCCGAGTGCCAGATCGTCCTCGGCCTGTCGAACATCTCGTTCGGCCTCAACCCGCCGGCGCGGCAGGTGTTGAACTCGGTTTTCCTCGACCACGCGCTGCGCCGCGGCCTCACCGGCGCGATCGTGCATTTCTCGCGCATCCTGCCGCTGCACCGCATCCCCGAGGCCGAGCTCAAGGCCGCCGAGGATTTGATCTTCGACCGCCGCGCCGCCAATGGACCGAATGGGGGCTACGACCCGCTCCAGGCCTTTATCGCGCTGTTCGAGGACCGGTCTGTCGAGAAGGCCGAGAAAAAAGGCCGGCCCGAGAATATCGAGGAGCGGCTCGCCTACCGCATCGTCGAGGGCGACCGGCTCGACCTCGAAGCCGATCTCGACCTCGCGCTGGAAACGCACCCGCCGCTCGGCATCATCAACGAGATTTTGCTCGACGGGATGAAAACGGTCGGCGACCTCTTCGGCGCCGGCAAGATGCAGCTTCCCTTCGTGCTGCAATCCGCCGAGACGATGAAGGCCGCGGTCAAATACCTCGAACCGCACATGGAGCGGGTCGAGGGCACCGAAAAGGGCACGGTCGTGCTCGCCACGGTGCGCGGCGACGTCCACGACATCGGCAAAAACCTGGTCGACATCATCCTGACCAACAACGGCTATCGCGTCGTCAATCTCGGCATCAAGCAGCCGATCGGCACGATCCTCGAAGCGGCCAAGGAGCACCATGCGCACGCGATCGGCATGTCGGGCCTGCTCGTCAAATCGACCGTGGTGATGCGCGAGAACCTGGAGGAGATGACGCGGCAGGGGCTTGAGACGCCGGTGATGCTCGGCGGCGCCGCGCTGACCCGCCGCTACGTCGAGGAGGATTGCGTCAAGGCCTATGGGCCGGGCCGCGTCGCCTATGCCCGCGACGCCTTCGACGGGCTGGCGCTGATGGACCGCATCGTCGGCAACGATTTCGACGGCTACCTCGCCGAGCTGCGGGAAAAGAATGCGGGACGGCCTAAGAACGAGTCGCGCAAGCTTGGCCGCGCCGCCGATCCGCGCCCGGCGCGTCCGGTCGATTTCGAGGAGATTCGCCTGCGCCGGGCCGAGCTCAATCGCGGCTTGCCAGTGCCGACGCCGCCGTTCTGGGGCGCGCGGACGATCACCAAGATCAATCCCAAGGCGGTCGCGCCGTACCTCAACGAACGGATGCTCTACCAATTCCAGTGGGGCTTCCGAAAAGAGGGCCGCTCGCTCGCCGAGTTTCGCAAATGGGCCCGCCGGGAGCTGCGTCCGGTGCTGTCGCGGATCATGGATATCGCGATCCGCGAGGCGATCCTGCAGCCCCGGGCCGCTTTCGGCTATTGGCGCTGCGCCGCCGAGGGCAACGACGTGATCCTGTTCGGCGAGGACGGGCGGCGCGAGGCGGCGCGTTTCGCCTTTCCGCGGCAGAACAAGGAAGGCGGGTTGTGCATCGCCGATTTCTTCCGCGACGTGAATGACGGCGAGCGCGACGTGATCGGGCTTCAGGTGGTGACGATGGGCGGCCGGGCGTCCGAGGTGGCGCGCGAGTGGTTCGCCGACAACCGCTACCAGGATTACCTCTATCTGCACGGCCTCTCGGTCGAGATGGCCGAGGCCTTGGCCGAATACGTCCACAAGCGCATCCGCGGCGAATTGGGCTTCGGCGCCGAGGAGGCGCGCGACCACGACGAGATGCTGGCCCAGGGCTATCGCGGCAGCCGCTATTCGTTCGGCTATCCCGCCTGCCCCAATCTCGCCGACCAGGCCCAGCTTTTGGCCTTGCTGCGCGCCGAGGAGATCGGCGTGACCCTGAGCGAGGAAGACCAGCTCGACCCCGAGCAATCGACCTCGGCCATCGTCGTCCACCACCCGCAGGCGAAGTATTTTTCGGTTTAAGGCCGGTTGCTGGCGATCACGCTGATTGCCTCGGCGCGTGCGGCCTCGCGCAGCGCTCGATCCAGCGTTGCGAGCGGCAGGCGCTCGCGGATCGCGAGCTCGAGATAGGCCGCGTCGTAAACCGTCAGATGGTGGCGGCGCGCGAGGTCGAGCACCGCGGCTTCCTGGGGCGCGCCATCCAGCCTGATCGCAAGCTGCGCGAGGACCGAAAGAAATAAGGCCGTGCGATCCGGCGTCCAACGGCCGAAGCCCTCTTTCAGCACCAAGACGTTGCGAATTTCGAACCACCAGAGGGTGGGAACGACAATCTGCTCATTCCGGATGCGGCGGAGCGTTGCTTCCGCATCCGGGAAAGCCTCCTCGAACGCCCAAGCCAGCACGATCGACGCGTCCGCCACGAGGGCCATCAGTATTTGTGCCCTTGATGGCGCAGCGCGAGCAGCTCTTCGAGGGTGATCTTTCCGGCGCCCTTGCGAATTTCCTGAAGCTGGTCGGCAGCGCGGCTCACGGATTCCCATTGGTGATCCGGGTCGGGCACGAGGCGGGCGATGGGGCGGCCGTGCCGCGTGATGATAAAGGTCGCGCCGCGCTCGACCTGGTCGAGCAGCTGAGGGAGGTGGGTCTTTGCTTCCGAGGATTGGATTTCGCGGAAGGTATCGCCCGAGGCCGGCCGGTAGCCGCTGGCTTCCTCGCTAAATCCGCTTGCCCGTCGACGGATGCGCATGGTGAGATTCCAATTGGTCGAATCGACCGGTCGATACCGCCTCAGTCTGTTTCTTGTCAAGGGAGGCGGTTCCTTGCCATCCTGGCCCGATGGCGATTGACGGCATTTCGGCGCGGGTCGGCGCGCTGCCGCAGAGAGTGAACGGCGATCCCGCGCTTCTTCGGCGCGGGCGGTTTCTCGATGCCTCGTGCCTGCTGGTCGTCGGCGAGCGGGAGTTTCGCCTGCGCATCGCCGATGGGCGGGTGGTCGAGGCGCGCGAGGGCCCGTTCGTCACCCCCTCGACGGATTTCGCGGTCATCGGGCCGGAGGCGGCCTGGGGGCGGCTGCTCGCCGCCGAGCCGGTGCCGGGCGACCACGACATCCTCGCCTTCGTCAAGCGGCGCGAGATCAGGCTCGCCGGCGACCTGCACCCGTTCATGTCGCGCCTGCTGTACTGGAAGGCGCTGCTGGGGCATTTGCGATGATCGAGCCGATCGCCGGGCAATACCTGCACCTCGATTACGAGGGGCGCCACTACCGCGTCTATTTCGAGAGCGCCGGGAGCGGCATTCCCCTGGTCTGCCTCCACACGGCCGGGGCGGATGGGCGGCAGTATCGCGGGCTGATGAACGCCGCCGCGGTCACCGGCACGTTCCGCGTCATCGCCTTCGACCTGCCGTGGCACGGCAAATCCTCGCCGCCCGAAGGCTGGCACAACGAGGAATACCGCCTGACCTCGGACTCCTACACCGGCATCACGATGGCGGTGATCGCCGCGCTCGGGCTCGACCGGCCGGTGGTGATGGGCTGCTCGATCGGCGGCCGCGTCGTCCTGCATCTGGCGGTGCGGCACCCGGCCGCGTTCCGCGCGCTGATCGGGCTCGAAAGCGCCTCGCACACCGCGCCCTATTACGACCTCGACTGGCTGCATCGCGCCGACGTGCATGGCGGCGAGGTGGCGGCCGGCGCGGTTTCCGGGCTGATGGCGCCGCAAAGTCCCGAGGCCGAGCGCTGGGAGACGCTGTGGCACTACATGCAGAGCGGCCCCGGCGTGTTCAAAGGCGACCTTTATTTCTATGGCATCGACGGCGACATCCGCGCGCGGCTCGGCGAGATCGACACGGCGCGGACCCCGCTCTACCTTCTCACGGGCGAATACGATTATTCGGCGACGCCGGAGGATACCCTCGCCGTGGCGAAGGCGGTGCCCGGCGCCAAGGTCACGATCATGCGCCGGCTCGGCCATTTTCCCACGAGCGAAAACCCCGACCTGTTCCTCTCCTATATCGAGCCCGTATTGGCGGAGATCGCCGCGAAAGGATAACCCCCATGAAGATCGTCAAGGTCGAGACCCTGCACTGCGATGCCGGCTGGCGGGTCAATTCGTTCCTCAAGATCAGCACCGACGAGGGCATCGTCGGCTGGTCCGAGTTCATGGAGGGCTACGGGGCGCAAGGGCTCGCGGCGGTTATCGAGAAGCTCGCCGCGCGCCTCGTCGGCCAGGACCCGCGGCCCGTCGAAAAGCACAGCAACACCCTTTACGCCGCGACCCGCCAGGCGGCGGGCGGGCTCAATGCCCAGGCCATCGGCGCGATCGAGAATGCGCTGGTCGACATCAAGGCCAAGGCGCTCGGCGTGCCGGTCTACGAGCTGCTCGGCGGCCCGTTCCGCGACCGCATGCAGGTCTACTGGTCGCATTGCGGCACCTACCGGGCGCGCTATGCCGACCGCATCCAGGAATGGACCGGGGTCGAGCCGGTGCGCACGCTCGACGATGTCGTCGCCCTCGGCCGCGAGGTCCGCGAAAAGGGCTTCAAGGGGCTCAAGACCAACCTGATCCGCTTCGAGAAGGGCCGACACTGGATGCACGGTCCCGGCACCGGCACCCAGCCGGGCTTCCCCGAGCTCAACGCCGACGCCGACATCGCCGCCGCCGCCTTCGACCAGCTTTCGGCGTTCCGCGAGGGCGCCGGAAAGGGGGTCGGGCTGCATCTCGACACCAACTTCAACTACAAGATCGACGGCTATGTCCGGCTGGCGCGGGTGCTGGAGCCGCTCGACCTGGTCTGGCTCGAGATCGACCTCTACGACCCGCCGGGCCTCGCGCGCATCCGCAACTCGGCGCGCACGCCGATCGCCTCGCTCGAATCGATCTACGGCCGGCGCCAGTTCCGCCCGTATTTCGAAAACCAGTCGGTCGACTACGCGATCGTCGATGTCGCGTGGAACGGCATCCTCGAATCGGTAAAGATCGCCAACATGGCGGATTCGTTCGAGGTCAACTGCGCCCCGCATAATTTCAACGGCCATCTCGGCTCGCTGATCAGCGCCCATTTCTGCGCCGCGATCCCGAACTTCAAGGTCATGGAGATCGACATCGACGACGTAAAGTGGAAGGACGAGATCGTCACCCGGCCGCCGGTCATCGAAAACGGCGACCTGCTGCTTCCGACCGGCCCCGGCTGGGGCGCCGATGTCAACGAGGAGTTCGTTCGCGCTCACCCGCCCAAGGGGCGATAAAACGGAGGATCAGATGGCCCGCATCAAGCATATCGCGCTGGTGACCGACGATCCGGTGGCGACCGCCGAGTTCTACAAACAGCATTTCGGCCTGACCGAGCTCTACCGCCGGCCGAGCGCGACCGGCGAGAAGGGGGTGTGGCTCAGCGACGGCTACATCTATTTCGCCATCCTCAAATACGGGGATGCCGACGCGCCGAAGCTGGGCCCGGGGCAGACCTCCGACCTGCGCGGCATCCACCATATCGGCTTCCAGGTCGACGACCTCGACGCCACCGCGAAAGAGCTGCAGGCGGCGGGCGTCAAGAAAGTGCCGATGGAAATGCACGGCCACGAGGAGCGTGAGGCGACGCCGATGCGGGCCGCGAGCGGCGGGGCGCTCAACCTCAAATACCTCGGCCCCGACGAGGTGCACTTCGACGTCCGCGAAAAGGGCTGGGACGAGGCGGTCAGCCTCGGCATGCGGCGCTGGGAGCTGACCCCGGTCAAGGACGCCGCCGAGTAGCCGCCTACCAGGCGAAATCCGGCCCGGCGTCCCGGCGCAGCCGCGCGCCGATCTCGGCGCCGAGCGTGGGGGCGTCCTCGGGCGCGGCGTCGCCGCTCGCACGATACTCGCGGGCGCCGTCGGGGCTCAGCAGCAGCGCGGTCAGCGCAAGGCGGCCATTCGCGATCGTCGCGAGCCCGGCGATCGGGGTGCGGCACGATCCGTCGAGCGCCGCCAGCATCGCCCGCTCGGCAAGGACGCAAGCGGCGCTCGGCGCGTCGTGCAGCGCCGCGATCAGCGGCTTCGCGCCGTCGTCATCGGCGCGGCACTCGATCGCCAGCGCACCCTGGCCGACCGCCGGCAGGATCGTCGAAGGCGGCAGGATATCGGTCGCGACCTCGCTCCGGCCGAGCCGCTGGAGCCCGCAATAGGCGACCATCAGCGCGTCGATCTCGCCCGCGGCGAGCTTGGCCAGGCGGGTGTCGACATTGCCGCGGATCGGTGCGACCGCGAGATCGGGGCGCAGCCGCAAAAGCTGGGCGCGGCGGCGCAGCGAGCCGGTGCCGACCCGCGCGCCTTGCGGCAGGTCGGCGAGGCTTGCGCCGGCCAGGGCGTCGCGCGGATCGTCGCGCGGCAGGACGCAGCCGATCTCCAGCCCCTCGGGCAGGATCGTCTCCATGTCCTTCAGCGAATGCACCGCGATATCGATGCGCCGGTCGATGAGCGCCGCCTCGATCTCCTTCGAGAACAGGCCCTTCCCGCCGATCTCGGCGAGCGGCCGGTCCTGCACGCGGTCGCCGGTCGTGCGGATTGGCGCGATCTCGGCGGCGAGCCCCGGATGCGCGGCAACCAGCCGGTCGCGCACCAGATTGGCCTGGAACAGCGCCATCGGGCTGCCGCGCGTGCCGATGCGCAGGGTCACGGCGAGGCCACCGGGGCCGGGGTAAAGGTCAGCACGTTGGTCAGATCGAGCCAGAGCAGGGCGAAGGCGAGCGAGATTACCACGATCGGGATGCCGGCGCGGGCGTGGTCGCGAAAGCTCAGCGGCGTCCCCATCCGCTCGGCGCGCTCGGCGATCAGGACATTGGTGAGGCTTCCCGACAGCATCAGATTCCCCGACAGCGTCGACAGCAGCGACAGCGCATAGAGCACGTTGTCCGGCGGCACCTGCCATACCTGGAACAGCAGCATCGCCGCCGGAAGGCTGCCGATCGCGTTGCTGGTGACGAGGCTGAACGGGGTCAGCAGCAGAAGACCGTTCGGGAGCAGCCCGTAATCCTCGAGAAAGCCGAGGAGCTGCGCGGCGATGCCGGCGTGGTTCAGCGTCCCGGTGATCGCGAACAGGCATGAGACCAGCAGCAGCAGCGGCCAATCGATCGCCGCGATCATCGTGCGGCTGGTGAACTTGCGGTTGGCGAGCAGCAGCGCGGCGATGATCAGCGCCCCGGTCTCGCGCGGCAGCGACGTGAGGAACAGCAGCAGCAGCAGCACGACCGCGACGCCGCCCTTGATCGTCTGAATCCGGTCGAAGGGATGCGCGGTCGGCGGCAGCAGATCGACGACGGAGGCGCCGCCACCGCCGCCGCCATCGTCGATGCGCCGGTGCCATTGCCACCAGACGACCGCGTAGACCGTCAGCAGCGCAAACACGGCCGGCACCGCGCAAACCGCGATGAAATGCCAGAAATCGAGCCGCCCCATCGCGCCGAGCAGCATGTTCTGCGGGTTGCCGATCATCGTCGCCGCCGAGCCGGCATTGGTCGAGGCGGCGAGCGCGATCGCGAAGGGGCGCGGGTCGAGCCCGCGGTTTTGCGCCCCGGCGATCAAGAGCGGCGCCATCGCCGCGATCAGGATGTCGTTGGCGAGCACCGCCGCGAGCCCGCCGCCGATCGCGACGGTCAGCGCCAACAGCGCGGCGGCATGGCCGCGGGTGCCGATGATCGTGCGGGCGCAAAAGTCGATGAACCCGCTCTCGGCGAGCTGCGCCGAGATGATCATCATCGCGAACAGCAGCGTGATCGTCGGCATGTCGACCGCGCTGCCGAAATCGTCGAGCGTCATCTGCCCGGTCGCCAGCAGGGCGATCACGGCGAGCAGCGCGATGCCGGTGCGGTCGACCTGCAGCCAGGCGATTCGCCCGGCCGCCATGCCGAAATAGGTTAGGATCAGAACCAATAGGACGATCGCGGCGTGCATCGCACACACATACGGGGAAGCCGCCGCACAGCATAGGAAAACCCTGTCGCGGCTTGCTATATGATGGGGTGATGCCAGAGCTTGCCGCCGCAGCCCGCGCGTCCGCCGACGCGCCCTATCTCGCCGTCCTCAACGAGGCGCAGGCCGAGGCCGTGCAGGCGATCGACGGACCGGTGCTGGTGCTCGCCGGGGCCGGCACCGGCAAGACCCGGGTGCTGACGACGCGGCTCGCTCACATCCTCGCCACCCGGCGCGCCTTCCCGGCCGAGCTGCTCGCGGTCACCTTCACCAACAAGGCCGCGCGCGAGATGCGCGAGCGGCTCGAAGGGATGATCGGCGGCGCGGCGGACGGCGTCTGGCTCGGCACCTTCCACGCGATCGCGGCGCGCATCCTGCGCCGCCACGCCGAGCTCGCCGGGCTGACCTCAAGCTTTACGATCCTCGACACCGACGACCAGCTCCGCCTGGTCAAGCAGGTCATGGCCGCCGCCAATATCGACGACCGGCGCTGGCCCGCGCGGGGGATGCTGGCGCTGATCGAGCGGTGGAAGGATCGCGGCCTCGTCCCCGACAAGGTCTCCGCCGCCGATGCCGGCGACTACGCGAACGGCCGCGCGGTCGAAATCTACCGCGCCTATCAGCAGCGCCTCGCGACCGTCAACGCCGTCGATTTCGGCGACCTGCTGCTGCACAATCTGACGCTGTTCACGACCCGGCCGGACGTTCTGGAGGGGTATCAGCGGCGGTTTCGCTATGTGCTCGTCGACGAGTACCAGGACACCAACGTCGCCCAGTATCTATGGCTGCGGCTTCTCGCCCAGCGGCATCGCAATCTGTGCTGCGTCGGCGACGACGACCAGTCGATCTACAGCTGGCGCGGCGCGCAGATCGAGAACATCCTCAAATTCGAGAGCGACTTCCCCGGCGCGCTGATTGTGCGGCTGGAGGAGAACTACCGCTCGACCCCCGATATCCTCGCCGCCGCCGCCGGGGTCATCGCGCATAACCGCGGCCGCCTCGGCAAGACGCTGTGGACCCGCGCCGAATCCGGCGAGAAGATCGCGGTGCGCGGCCTCTGGGACGCCGAGCAGGAGGCGCGCTGGGTCGGCGACGAGATCGAGGCCCACCAGCGCAAGGGCCACGCGCTCCGGGAGATCGCCATCCTGGTGCGCGCCGGGTTCCAGACCCGCGAGTTCGAGGAGCGGTTTATCTCGCTCGCGCTGCCGTACCGGGTGATCGGCGGGCCGCGCTTTTACGAGCGCGCCGAGATCCGCGACGCCCTCGCCTACCTGCGGCTGATCCAGACGCCGGCCGACGACCTCGCCTTCGAGCGCATCGTCAACACGCCGCGGCGCGGCATCGGCACCGCCAGCCTGCAAGCGCTTCATGGCGTCGCGCGGGCCGGACAAATCCCGCTGGTCGAGGCGGTGCGCGAGGCGATTGCCGGCGACCGGCTTCCCAGGGCGGCGCGCAACGCGCTCGGCAATTTCGTGTCGATGCTCGACCGCTGGCGCGCCGAGGCGCAGCGCATCCCGCACACCGATCTGGTGCAGATCGTGCTCGACGAGAGCGGCTATACCGGGATGCTCCAGGCCGATACCGCGCCGGACGCGCCGGGCCGGCTCGAAAACCTCAAGGAGCTCGTCGTCGCGATGGCCGAGTTCGAGAACCTGACCGGGTTTCTCGAACATATCAGCCTCGTGATGGACAACGCCGCCGATGTCAGCGGCGACATGGTCAGCCTGATGACGCTGCACAGCGCCAAGGGCCTCGAATTCGACACGGTGTTCCTGCCCGGCTGGGAGGAAGGGCTGTTTCCGAGCCAGCGCTCGATGGACGAGCACGG
>DASUIE010000055.1:0-21855 GCA_036273175.1 Allostellaceae bacterium | reverse complement strand
GGTCGGCTGGAATTTCGGGACCCACCGCACCGACCGGCCGCCGCATCTCGCTCTCCTGGCGCTGCACGCGGCGCTCTCCGCGGACCGGCGGCGGTGACGATGTTCGCGTCCGACCCTCACCCTCCCATCGCGTTGCGATGGGCCCCTCCCTCTCCCGCGATGCGGGCGAGGGGCGAATTTGGGCGCTGAGATGCTGTCGTTCGGCTCGCTCGCTTTTGCCGCGCCGTGGCTCTTGATCGCGCTCGCCGCGCTGCCGGTGATCTGGTGGCTGCTGCGGGTGACGCCGCCGGCGCCGCGGCGGATGCCGTTTCCGGCGATCCGCCTCCTGCTCGGCTTGGTGCCGCGCGAGGAGACGCCGGCGCGCACGCCGTGGTGGCTGATCGCGCTGCGTACCGTGCTGGCCGCGCTGGTCATCGTCGCCCTCGCCCATCCGGTGCTGAACCCGCGTTCGACGCTGCCGGGAAGCGGCCCGCTGATCCTCGTCATCGACGACGGCTGGGCGGCCGCGCACGACTGGAGCCAGCGCCAGGCCGCCGCGCTCGACCTGTTGAACGAGGCGCGCCGCGAGAACCGCCCGATCGTGCTGGTGACGACGGCGCCCTCCGCCGCCGCCGAGCCGCCGGCCCCGCTCGCGCCGCTCCGTGCCGCCGATGCCAGCGCCGCGGTCGAGGCGCTGAAGCCCAAACCCTGGCCGGACGACCGCAAGGCGGCGCTGGCGCGGCTCCAGCCGATCCCGATGACCGGCGCGACCGCGGCGATCTGGCTGTCGGACGGCGTCGACGACCCCGGCGCGGCGGCGCTGGCGAAGCACCTCGCCGACGGCGCCGGCCTGCGCTACCTCGCCGCCGACGAGGGCGCCGAGCCGCGCCTGATCGCCGCCGGCACCAGCCCCGCCGAGCTCGCCGAGAAGGATCTCGTCGTCGCCATCCGCTCGCTGCCGGCGCCGCAGCCGCGCCCGGTGACCGTGCGGGCCAGCGCCGAGGACGGCGCTCTCTTGGCCCGCAAGCAGGCGACGCTCGATGCCGGCGCCGACAAGGTGCTGGTGCGGCTGGCGATGCCGCCGGAATTGCGCAACCGCATGACCCGCGTCGAGATCGAGGGCGAAAACGGCGCCGGCGGCGTCCTCCTGACCGACGAGCGTTGGCGCCGCCGCCCGGTCGGCATCGCCGCCTCCGCCAACCCGGCGGCGCAGCCGCTGCTCAGCGACACCTACTATCTCGAACGGGCGCTCCAGCCCTTCACCGAGATGCGCCGCGGCCTCGCCACCGACCTGCTGAAGCGCGACCTGGCGGTGCTGATCTATGCCGATGCCGGCCCCAACTCGCCGGTCGAGGAGGAGGCGGTCGGCAAATGGATCTCCGCCGGCGGCCTCTTGCTGCGCTTCGCCGGCCCGAAGCTCGCCGAGCAGAGCGATCACCTTCTGCCGGTCCGCCTGCGCCGCGGCGGCCGCACGATCGGCGGCGCGCTGTCCTGGGAAAAGCCGGCGCACCTCGCGCCTTTCGCCGATACCAGCCCCTTCGCCGGCCTGGCGATCCCCGACGACGTGACGGTGTCGCGCCAGGTGCTGGCCGAGCCCGACCTCGACCTCAACGACAAGATCTGGGCCCGGCTCGCCGACGGCACCCCGCTCGTCACCGCCGAGAAGAAGGACAAGGGCTGGATCGTCCTCGTCCACACCACCGCCAACGCCGAGTGGTCGAACCTCGCGCTCTCCGGCCTCTACGTCGAGATGCTGCGGCGCGTCGTGGCGATGAGCCAGGGCGTCGGCGCCGCCAGCGACGAGGAGTTGCCGCCGCTCGAAACCCTCGACGGGTTCGGCCGGTTGCAGCACGCCCCGCCGACGGCGCGGCCCATCGCCGGCAAGGACATCGCCACCGCCGCCGCCTCGCCCACGCACCCGCCCGGCTTCTACGGCACCCCCGACACCCGCCGCGCGCTGAACCTGGCGGCCGGCATCGCTACGCTGAAGCCGATCGGCGACCTCCCCGAGCGCACCACCCGCGCCGGGTTCGCCCGCAGCGCCGAGCGCGATTTCCGCGCGCCGCTGCTGACCGCGGCCCTGATCCTGGGCCTGATCGACCTCTTGATCGCCTATGCCCTGCGCGGATTGCTGCGGCGGCGCGCCCGCCCGATCGCCGCGGCGGCGCTGCTGGCGATGCTGGTGCTGCCGGGAGCGGCCCGCGCCGACGATGCCTTTGTCGTCGAGGCGACGTCCGAGCTGCGCCTCGCCTATGTCAAGACCGGCTCGGCGGAGGTGGACCGGCTCAGCCAGGCCGGGCTTGTCGGGCTGACCGAGACGCTCAACCGCCGCACCGCGGTCGAGACCGCCGCGCCGCTCGGCGTCGATCTCGAATCGGACGATCTGATCTTTTTCCCGCTGCTCTACTGGCCGGTGACCCCGGACCAGCCGCCACCCTCCCCGGCGGCGGTCGAGCGCATCAACCGCTATCTCGACACCGGCGGCACGATTCTCTTCGACACGCGCGACGCCGGCAGCCAGATCCCCGGCCCCTACGGCACCGGCTCGGCCTCGCGCGAACGGCTCAAGCGCCTCGTCGCCGGGGTCAAGATCCCGCCGCTGGTGCCGATCCCGCCCGACCACGTGCTGACCAAGTCATTCTATCTGCTGCACGAGTTTCCGGGGCGCGAGGCCGGCGGGCAGCTTTGGGTCGAGCCGTCCGAGGATCACGTCAATGACGGGGTCGCGGCGGTCATCGTCGGCAGCAACGACTATGCCGGCGCCTGGGCGGTCGACGCCTCGGGCGCGGCCGCCTATCCCTGCGTCCCCGGCGGGGAGCAGCAGCGCGAGATGGCGATGCGGTTCGGCGTCAACCTGGTGATGTACGTGCTGACCGGGAACTACAAGAGCGACCAGGTCCACGTGCCGGCGATCCTCGAGCGGCTTGGACAATGAATAGGCTCGGGCAATGAATATCGGCGCCTACACGATCGCCGTCGCCCCGCTCCTGCCGTGGCTTTGGATCGCGGCGCTCGCCGCCGCCGCGGTGCTGGTGCTGGCGTTGGGGGTCTGGCGGCGGGCGCGCGGCCTCCTCTGGCGCATCGCCGCGGTGGCGCTGATCCTGGGCATCCTGGTCAACCCGTCGCTGGTGATCGAAAAGCGCGCGCCGCTGCGCGACGTGGCGGTCGTCATCGCCGACGATTCGCCGAGCCAGCAGATCGGCGACCGCGCCAAGGTCACCGAGACGGCGCTCGCCGCCGTCACCAAGCGGCTTTCGCAGGAAAAGGACCTCGACCTGCGCGTCGTCCACGCCGGCAAGGCCGAGCCCGGCGCCGCGGACGACGGCACGCGCCTCTTCGCCGCGCTCAACCGCGCGGTGTCGGACGTGCCGAAAAAGCGCCTCGCGGCGGTCGTGATGATCACCGACGGCGAAGTCCACGACGTCCCGGCGGGCGCGGCCGCGGCGCTTTCGGCGCAAATCGGCGCGCCGCTGCACGTGCTGCTCTCCGGCCGCAAGGACGAGAACGACCGCCGCCTCGTGATCGCCCAGGCCCCGAGCTTTGGCTTGGTCGGCAAGGACATGCCGCTGACCGTGCGGGTCGAAGACCTGCCCAAGCCCGAGCCCGGCGCCCCGGAAGTGGCGCGCCTCTCGTGGCGCAAGGACGGCGGGCCGCCGCACCCGCTGATGGCGCCGGTCGGCCAGGACCTCAAGCTGTCGATCCCGATCGATCATGGCGGCCCCAATGTCGTCGAGATGGAGGTCGAGCCCGGCCCGCATGAGCTGACCCTGGTCAACAACCGCGCCGCGATCGTCGTCAACGGCGTGCGCGACCGGCTGCGCGTGCTGCTGATCTCGGGGGAACCGCATGCCGGCGAGCGGGTGTGGCGCAACATCCTCAAATCCGACCCGTCGGTCGACCTCGTCCACTTCACGATCCTGCGCCCGCCGGAAAAGCAGGACGGGACGCCGATCAAGGAATTGTCGCTGATCGCCTTCCCGATCCGCGAATTGTTCGACGTGAAGCTCGACGAGTTCGACCTGATCATCTTCGACCGCTATTCGCGGCGCGGCGTGATCCCGCAGAGCTATCTCGACAACGTCGTGCGCTATGTGAAAAACGGCGGCGCCGTCCTCGAGGCGGCGGGACCGAGTTTCGGCACGCCGATGAGCCTGTCGCGCACCCCGCTTGGCGAAATCCTGCCGACCGAGCCGACCGGCAATGTCGACGAGGAGGGGTTCAAGCCGGAGCTCACCGATGTGGGCCGCCGCCACCCGGTCACCGCCGATTTGCCCGGCGCCGGCAAGCCGGGCGCCGAGCCGAGCTGGGGCCGCTGGTTTCGCCAGGTCGATTCGCAGGTGCGGCACGGCACGACGGTGATGAACGGCGACCACGGCGAGCCGCTGCTGGTGCTCGACCGCGTCGGCAAGGGGCGGGTCGCGCAGCTTCTCTCCGACCAGATGTGGCTCTGGGCGCGCGGCTTCGAGGGCGGCGGCCCGCAGGCGGAATTGCTGCGCCGCCTCGCCTACTGGCTGATGAAGGAGCCCGACCTCGAGGAAAACGACCTGCGCGCCGCGATCGAGGGGGACCGCCTGACCGTGACCCGCCAGTCGCTGAAGCCCGACGACACGCCGGTGACGGTGACCGCGCCCGACGGCGCCACGCAGACCCTGAAGCTGACCCCCGACAAGGGCGGGCGCAGCACCGGCGCGGTCGCGGTCAAGCAGATGGGCCTCTACCGGGTCGCCGACGGAACCCGCACCGCGCTGGCCGCCGCCGGCCCGCTCAACCCGATCGAGTTCGCCGATGTCCGCACCACCGCCGAGCGGCTCGACCCGGCGGTCAAGGCGACCGGGGGCGGGCTGTTCTGGGTCGCCCAGGACGGGATGCCCGAAATCCGCCGGGTCGGCCCCGGCCGCGCCGCCGCCGGCTATGGCTGGATGGGGTTCCGCGCCAATGGCGATTATGTCGTGACCGGGTTCAGCGAGACCCCGCTCTTGCCCGGCCTCGTCGCCCTCTTATTGACCGTCGGCACGCTGATCGCCGCCTGGCGCCGCGAGGGGCGATAGGTGCTACCCTGCGTCGATGCTGCGCAAGGTTCTGAGCCCGCTTCATCCTGACGGCTGGAAATTCGTCGGCGGCGCGATCGTCGCGACGGCGATCCTGTTCCTGTTGTGGCGGCCGCTCGGCTGGCTGGCGCTGATCCTGACGCTGTGGATCGCCTATTTCTTCCGCGACCCGTGGCGGGTGACGCCGACCCGGCCGGGGCTGATCGTCAGTCCGGCCGACGGCACCATCGTCGCGCTTGGCCCCGCCCCGCCCCCGCCCGAGCTCGACATGGGCGCCGAGCCCGTCATCCGCATCGGCATCTTCCTCAACCTGTTCGACGTGCATGTCGCGCGCGCCCCGGCCGGCGGCCGCATCGCCCGGACGCACTACACCAACGGGCGCTTCGTCAACGCCAGCCTCGACAAGGCGAGCGAGCACAACGAGCGCCTGGCGATCCGCGTCGTCCCCGAGGACGGGCCGGAGATCGCCTTCGTGCTGATCGCCGGGCTGGTCGCGCGCCGCATCGTCTGCACCGTCAATCAAGGCCAGCGCGTCGCCGTGGGGCAGCGGATCGGCAATATCCGTTTCGGCTCGCGCGTCGACATCTACTGTCCGCCGCCTTACGTGCCGCTGGTCGTGCTCGGCCAGCGCATGGTCGGCGGCGAGACCGTGCTCGCCGACCGCCTGGCGCAGGAGCCGCCGCGCCAGGGCTTTGCCCATTAGGGGGAGCGATGGACTTCACCGTACCCGACGACCTCGCCGAGTTGCGCGAGCGCACCGAGGCCTTTGTCCGCGAGGAGATGATCCCGCGCGAGAACGACGACCGGCTCGGCCATCACGGCCCGAGCGAGGATTTCCGGCATGAGCTGGTCGCGCTCGGCCGCCGCGCCGGGCTGATCTCGCCGCATGTCGGCCGCGAATGGGGCGGGCTCGGCCTCGACCACCGCGGCAAGGCTGTGGTGTTCGAGGCCGCCGGGTATTCGCCGCTTGGCCCGATCGCGATGAACTGCTTCGCCCCCGACGAAGCCAACATGCACCTCCTGGAGCAGGTCGCCGACGAAGCGCAGAAGGAGCGCTACCTGCGCCCGCTCGCCGCCGGGGACACCCGGTCGTGCTTTATGATGACCGAGCCGGCGCCCGGCTCGGGCTCCGACCCGTCGATGCTGACGACCACCGCGCGCCGCGCCGGGAATACCGGCGATTTCGTCATCGACGGCACGAAATGGCTGATCACCGGCGCGGTCGGCGCCCGCTTCGCGATCATCATGGCGAAGAACGACAGCGACCCGCTCGGCCCCGCCGGCGCAACGATGTTCCTCGCGCCGATGGACACCTCCGGCATCAAGGTCGAGCGCGTGCTCGACACGCTCGACCAGTACATGGCCGGCGGGCACGGCGTCGTCAGCCTGGACAACGTCCGCGTGCCGGAGAGCGCCGTGCTCGGCCGCGTCGGCGAGGGCTTTCGCTATGCCCAGGCGCGGCTCGCCCCGGCGCGGCTCACCCATTGCATGCGCTGGCTCGGCGCCGCCCGCCGCGCCCACGATGTCGCCACCGACTACGCCCGCACCCGCACCGCCTTCGGCAGGCCGCTCGGCGAGCACGAGGGGGTCGGGTTCATGCTCGCCGACAACGAGATGGACTTGCACACCTGCCGCATGACGATCTGGCACTGCGCCTGGCTGCTCGACCGGGGCGAGCGCGGCCGCCATGAATCGAGCATGGCCAAGGTGATCTGCTCGGAGGCGATCTGGCGCGTCGTCGACCGCAGCATGCAGGTGCTCGGCGGCCTCGGCATCACCGACGACGCGATCGTCGCCCGCCTCTTCCGCGAGGTCCGCCCGTTCCGCATCTATGACGGCCCCAGCGAGGTCCACCGCTGGTCGATCGCCCAGCGGGTGCTGCGGGGCGGGACCCGATAGCCTTTCAGGGCCGCGGCGCGACGGCCGCAAGCTTGAGCAGCCGCTCGAAGCGCGCGTCCCGCCGCGAAATGCGCAGCGCCGTCGCGAGCGAGGCCTCGTCGTCGCCGGATTCCTGCTGAGCCTTGGAGATCGGCGCTAGCGCGTGGTCCCGCGATACCGCGAGCACGTCCCGCGGCTCGACCTCCAGCGCGGCTTCGACGCCGGACCCGGCACTTGCGCCGGGGACCTGTCGCCGGCTTGAGCCAACGCATCCCCGCCGGATAAAACCGGCCGCGCCACCCCGGATAGCTCCAGCCCGAGAGACCGATGCGGATCGCCATGCTAGAACAACGCGAGAGCGGATATCCGAGCGCATGATCGTCATCCAGGAGCTGACCTACCGCGTCGGCGGACGCCTAGGCCCGGCGCTGCTCGACAATGCCACCGTGCAGATCCCGTTCGGCGCCAAGGTCGGGCTCGTCGGCCGCAACGGCGCGGGCAAGTCGACGCTGCTCGACCTGATCCGCGGCGCGCTGCTGCCCGAGCGCGGCGACGTGATCCTGCCGCGCGGCTGCCGGCTCGGCTTTTTGGCCCAGGAGGCGCCGGGCGGCGAGGCAAGCCCGCTCGCCACCGTCCTCGCCGCCGACACGGAGCGGGCAGCGCTCTTGCGCGAGCTCGACCGCGGCGCTGCGCCGATGCGGATCGGCGAGATCGAGGCGCGGCTCGACGAGATCGGCGCGCGCTCGGCCCCGGCGCGGGGGGCGCGGATCCTCGCCGGGCTCGGCTTCGGCCCGGCGATGCAGGAGGCGCCGCTCGGCGGCCTCTCGGGCGGCTGGCGCATGCGCGTCGCGCTCGCGGCGGTGCTGTTCGCCGAGCCCGACCTGTTGCTGCTAGACGAGCCGACCAACCATCTCGACCTCGAAGCGTCGTTATGGCTCGAACGGTTTCTCAAGCGCTACCGCCACAGCTTTATCCTGGTCAGCCACGACCGGCAGCTCCTCAACGCCGCGCCCGAATCGATCCTCCATCTCGAAGGCGGCAGGCTGAGCCTCTATTCCGGCAATTTCGACACCTTCCTCCGCGTGCGGGGCGAGGCGATCGCGCGCCAGGCCGCCGTCGCGAAGCGGCAGGCGGCTCAGCGCGCGCATATGCAGGCCTTCGTCGACCGCTTCCGCTACACGGCGTCGAAGGCGCGCCAGGCGCAGAGCCGGCTGAAGGCGCTCGCCAAGCTGCAGCCGGTCGCGGCGATCGGGGCGGCGGCGCCGGTGCGCCTGTTGCTGCCCGCGCCGCCCGAGCTCGCCCCGCCGATCGTCTCGCTCGACCGGGTCAGCACCGGGTATGCCGAGGGAAAGCCGGTGCTGTCGCGGCTCGACCTCAGGCTCGACCCCGACGACCGGATCGCGCTGCTCGGCGCCAACGGCAACGGCAAGACCACCCTGGCGCGGCTCCTCGGCGGCCGCCTGGCGCCGCTTTCCGGCCATTTGGCCCGCTCGCCGAAGCTGACGGTCGGCTTCTTCGCGCAGCATCAGATCGAGGAGATGCGGCCGGATGAATCGGCGGTCGAGCATCTCGCCGCGGTCGCGCCCGATCTGACCCCCGAGCAGGTCCGCACCCGGCTCGGCGGGTTCGGCTTCGGCCAGAGCAAGGCGCTGGTCCCGGTCGGCGACCTGTCGGGCGGCGAGCGCGCGCGGCTCAACCTGGCGCTGGTCACGCACGACGCCCCGTCGCTGCTGATCCTCGACGAGCCGACCAACCACCTCGACATCGAGACCCGCGAGGCGCTGGTCGAGGCGCTCGCCGATTATTCCGGCGCGGTGATCCTGGTCAGCCACGACTGGCACCTGGTCGAGCTGGTCGCCGACCGGCTGTGGCTCGTCGCCGACGGCACGGTGCGCCCGTTCGAGGGCGACCTTGAGGAATACCGGCGCCTGCTGCTCGCCCCCGAGCGGGATGCCGCCGCCAAGGAAGACGGGGGCGGCGCGCGCCGGGCCTCCCGCCGCGAGGCCGCCGAGCGCCGGGTCGCGCTGGAGCCGCTCCGCCGCCGCTCGCGGCGCGCCGAGGAAGCCGCCCAGCTTTTGGCCGCCGAGCAGAGCGCGCTCGACCGCCGCCTCGCGTCGCAAGGATTGGAGGGCGCCGCGCTCGTCGAGGCCTATCGCCGCCGCGCCGAGCTGTCGCGGCTGATCGCCGAGGCCGAGGCCGAGTGGCTCGCCGCCGAGGAGGCGATCGAAACGGCGATGGCGGCCGGCTAGTTCCAGCGGCAAACGGCCGCACGCCGCCATGCTGAGCGAGCCGGGGCGATTTATGCCATATTCGACCCGCTACGCTTAATCTGGAGGCACCGCGAGATAGGCCGCGCCATGTCCGAATCGCCTGCGATCAGCGACCGCAACCTCGAAGCCACGACGAACATTTCGCTAAAGCGCGAGCCCGTATGCTTCGCGTTTCTGTCGCCGAAATCCACCTCGTCGCCGGTGCCGATCGATTCGATCAACCTCGATCTGGCCTCGGCCGATTATTTCCAGGGCCGCGCCTCGGTGTGGACGACCCTGGAGATTCGCTCATCGGTCAGCAACGACCGGCCGGCGGCGATGCTCGGGTTTGACGAGGCCTTTCTGCGCCCCTTCGCCCGCGCCTTGGTCGAGGCGGCGACGACGCGCGGCGCCTATCGCATGACGATCCCGCAGGAAACCCGCGACGGCTCCCGCTGCCGCGTCGTCGAATATGTGACCGGCCCCGGAAAGCCCCTGAAGGAGCTGATCCTTCAGCCTTTCGACAATGTCGTGCTGATCAGCGCGGCCAATTCGCGCGACGGCGACGAGACCCTGTTCCAGCTGCCGCGCACCGACAGCTTCCTGCGCGCTTTTGCCAAGACCGCCTATGTCGCCGACCAGGCGCTGCACGATCTGCTCGATGAGATGGGCCGCCTCGCCAAGCGCAACGGCGAGGCCCGAGCCGCGGATTAATCGGCCGCGCTGTTCTCGACCAGGTGGGTCAGCGCGTAGGCCCCGAAGAAGCTGCCGTCCATCGGCTTGGCATAGAGATAACCCTGCACGAAACCGCAGCCGGCCGCTCGCAGCGCATCGGCCTGCGCCACCGTCTCGACCCCCTCCGCGACCACGTCGGCGCCGTAGATCCGCGCGATCTTGAGGAGCGCCAGCACCAGCTCCTTGCCGTCGCTGGTATCGAGCCGGTTGGTGAAGCCGCTGTCGATCTTGATCGTGTCCACCGCGTAATGCCGCAGCACGCCGAGGGCGGAGTATCCGGTGCCGAAATCGTCGATCGCCAGCTTGATCCCGATGTTTTGCAGCTCGTTGAGGACACTGCGCGTCACGTCCGGGTTGCGCATGACCGCCGACTCGGTGATCTCCAGCTTGATCCGGTCGAGCGGGAAGCCGCTGTCGTTGACCCCGTTCAGCGTCGCCAGCAGGAGCGAGGGGTCGTTGAACTGCCGCGCCGACACGTTGATGCTGATCCAATCGAGGATGTCGCGGCCGTAAAGCATCTGCCAGACCTGCATCTGGCGTACCGCCTCGCGGATCACCCAGCAGCCGACCGGGACGATAAGCCCGCTTTCCTCGAGGACCGGCAGGAACGCCGCCGGCGGCACCAGGCCGTCGCTCGGGTGGTTCCAGCGGATCAGGGCCTCGGCGCCGACCACCTTGCCGTCGCTCAGGCGCAAAATCGGCTGGTAGTGCAGCACGAACTCGCCCTCGTCGAGCGCGCGGCGGAGCTGGTCGAGCAGCGCGAGACGGCGGCCGACCGTGCTGGTCAGCGACGGCTCCCAGGCCTTGGCGCCGTTGGGTCCGCGCGCCTTCGCCTCCTGGAGCGCCACATCGAGGTCGCGCATCGCGTCGTCCTCGTTGCGGTGGGTCGGGCTTGTCAGGATAAAGCCGATGCTAGCGCTAAGCCGCACGCATTCCTCGCCGATCATCACCGGGTTGGCGACGAGCTGCAGCAGGCGGCGGGCGAAGGCCTCGGCGTCCTCCAGGGTCGGCGAGGGGTGGCCGAGGGCGATGCCGAACTCGTCGGCGCCGATGCGGGCGACGATATCCGCGGTGCGGCCGGCGCTGCGCTTCCCGGCGCGCTCCGGGATCGGGCGCGAGCGCGTCCCCGCGATCAGCCGGTTGGCGATGATCTTCAAAACGCCGTCGCCGAGGCCGGCACCGTAAAGGTCGTTGACGCCTTTGAAATTGTCGATGTCCAAAAGGAACATCGCGGTCGGGCGGAAATTGCCGCGGGTCGCCAGCACCGAGCGCACATGCGCCATGAAGCGGTGCCGCCCCGCGAGCCCGGTCAACTGGTCGTTAACATCCGCGAGCCCGCCATCGGACTTCGACAGCGCGACCTCATGCACCGTGGCGACGACGCCCGCGGCCTCGCCCTTCGCACGGCGGCGGCGAGCGCTGATCAGGAGGCGGCGCGACGGGCTGGCCGGATCGGGCTCGCCCAGCTCGCACGATTCGATCGCCTCCCCGTCGAGCGCCTGCTGCAAGAGCTCGGCGATGACCGGCCCGCTCAGCGGATCGAGCTCGTGATGGCGGTGGCCGGCGACTTTGCCGCCGGGTATGCCGAACACATCGAGCCATGGCCGGTTCGCGGCCACATACTTCAGCTCGCGGTCGAAGATCGCGGCGGCGGAGGGGAGATCGGCCATAAAGGACGACACCCATTCGCTTTGTGCCTCGACCGGCAGTTCCGCGGTAGCGCTGGGAACGGAAGACGAATGCTTGCTCACGGACCCAGATTATTCGGGCGCCGATTAAAGAATGGTGAAGCGGAGAACTCGGTTCGACAGCGAATATTAACGCGGCCGCCAAATTAGCCGGACAATTCTTAAATGTTTCCCAATTTGCCGAGAATTCGGCAAGCTATTCGGCGGAAATAGAAAATCCCGCAGAGACGCGCAGCGGCGCGCCAGACCGGACGGCCGCGCCTTGAACCAGAACGACCGAAGGGCCGGCAAGGTTAACCCTTACCGGCCCTCACGGCAGCGTATGGCTTTACTTGGGTCCGACCTTCGGGCCGGCCAAGCGGTCGCCGGCCGGAGCCGGGGCTGCACCCCCGCCGCCCTGGATGCGAGCCAGCTCTTGCTGGTTGAGCTGCTCGGTCATCGAATCCTCGGGCGCGGCGCGGTGGTGCGCCATGCGGCGATGATGATGATGATGCATCGGTTTCCCGGCGGCCGGAGCCATCGGGGCCGCGGCGGGCTTGGCCGGAGCCATCGGCGCCGGGGTCGGCTTCGCGCTGGTGCCGCCGCTCGCCTTCGGACCCATCTGGGCCCAAGCTGGCGCCGCGACCGCCAGCGCCGCGATGATCGCGACTCCACTCAACAGATGCTTCATGCGAGTCTTCCCTTTTGGCAGTTCCGGTTTGAACCCGTTGTCGATCGCCGGCGAATTACTTGGGGCCGACCTTAACGCCCGGCAGCCGGTTCGGAGCGGCAGCGGCAGGCGCGGGACCGCCGCCGCCCTGGAGCCGTGCCAGCTCCTGCTGATTGAGCTGCTCGGTCATGGAATCGTCGGACGAGTGCATGGCCCGATGGTGGTGGCGCATCATCGGCTTCTTCGCCATCGGAGCGCCCGCGGCGGGCTTCGCCGCGGCGGCGGGCGCCGCCGGCTTCATCGGGGCGTTCTGGGCCCAGGCGGGAGCGGTCATCGCGAAGGCCGCGGCGATCGCGATACCAGTCAGGAGTTGCTTCATACCAATTGTCCTCTGTGGCAGTTCCGGTTTCGACGATACGCTGCAGATTCTCGCACTACCTACGGGCAAGCCCAAAACGGGCTGTGGCATGAAACAACAAGTCCGCTGTTTCGTTCCCTCGAATACGCAACTTTCGGTGTGCATATTCGACCCCGCCGGGGGCGGATAATATGACCGTGCGAGCCGGGTTTCAAGCTCTTGGCTTGGTTTTGATTCTCGGGCCTCTAACGTTTCCCGCGAGCGTGCCGCGATGACACCTGTCCCCGTCCGTTACTTGTGCGCCGCCGCCCTCGCCGTCGGGTTGATGCTCGCGCCGCCGGGCGCCGTCGGGGCCGCGGACCATTCCAGCCTGATCATCGGCGTCACGCAGTATCCGGGAACCCTCAATCCCAACATCGACGCCCTCGCCGCCAAAAGCTACGTCCTCGGCTTCACGACCCGCCCGTTCACCGTCTACGACGCCGATTGGAAGCTCGTCTGCCTCCTGTGCACGCAACTGCCGACGATCGAGAACGGGCTCGCCGTGCCGGTCGATCTCCCGGACGGCAAGAAAGGGGTCGACCTCACCTATACGATCCGCCCCGACGCGAGCTGGGGCGATGGGGTTCCGGTGACGACCGAGGACGTGAAATTCACCTGGGAGGTCGGCCGCGACCCGCAAAGCGCCATCGCCAACGCCGAGATGTACCGGCACATGACAGGGATCACCGTAAAGGACGGCAAAACCTTCACGATTCACAACGACAAGCTGGATTTCGCCTATGCGGCGATCAACGATTTCGTCGTGCTCCCGGCCCACCTGGAGCGCGCGGCCTTCGCCGACCCTCCGCAATACCGCCGGCGCACGCTTTACGTCGCCGATCCGACCAATCCCGGCCTTTACGACGGCCCCTACCGCGTCGCCGAGACCTCGCCCGGCTCGTACATCGTGCTTCTGCGCAACCCGCATTGGGCCGGCAAGCCTGGCGCGTTCGAGCGGATTACCGTGAAGGCGATCGAGAACACCGCCGCGCTCGAAGCGAATTTGCTATCCGGCACGATCGACATGGTCGCCGGCGAGGTCGGCCCGCTGCTCGACGAGGCGCTCGCCTTCGACAAGCGGCATGGCGCCGACTACCACGTCGTCTACAAGCCCGGCCTTGCCTTCGAGCATGTCGACTTCAACCTGGGCGTTCCCGCGCTCGCCGATCGGCGGGTGCGCGCCGCGATGGTGCTGGCGCTCGACCGGACCGAGCTCGCCAAATCGCTTTTCGCCGGCCGCCAGCGGGTCGCCGACGCTTTCTTGACGCCGCTCGATTTCGGCTTCACCGACGACGTGCCGCATTATCCCTACGATCCGGCCAAGGCCGCCGCGCTGCTCGACGATGCCGGCTGGAAGCCCGGTCCCGGCGGGATCCGCCGCAACGCCGCCGGCGAGAAACTGTCCTTCACGCTGATGACCACCGCCGGCAACCACTCGCGCGAGCTGGTCGAGCAGGTCCTGCAGAGCTATTGGAAGAAGGCCGGCATCGAAATCCGGCTCAAGAACGAGCCGCCCCGCGTGCTGTTCGGCGAAACCCTGCCGCACCGCAACTTCGAGCTGGCGATGTATGCCTGGATCAGCTCGCCCGAAAACGTGCCGCGCTCGATCTTCCATTCGGGCGAAATCCCGAACGCCGCCAACGGCTATTCCGGACAGAATGTCGGCGGCTACGGCAATCCCGAGATGGACAAGCTGCTGGAGGCGCTGGAGGTCGAGCTCGATCCCGCCAAGCGCAAGACGATATGGGCGGCGGTGGAGCGCCTTTATGCGACCGACCTGCCGTCGCTGCCGCTGTTTTTCCGCGCCGACTCGTTCTTCCTGCCGAAATGGCTGGGCGGGGTGCGGCCGACCGGCAACCAGTACCCGACCTCGCTGTGGGTGACCGACTGGACCGTCAAGTGACGCGGTTCGTCGCCCTTCGCCTCGTCGAGGTCGCCGCGGTGCTGGCGCTGATGTCGTTCGTGATCTACGGGCTGATCGGGCTGATGCCCGGCGACCCGATCGACCTGATGCGCACCGCGGACCCGCATATGACCGCCGCCGACGCCGCCCGGCTCAAGGCGCTGTACGGTGTCGGCGAGCCGCTGATCGGCCGCTACCTCGCCTGGGCGCGGCAGGCGCTCGCCGGCAATCTCGGCTATTCGCGGCTTTTCGCCGAGCCGGTGCTGGCCGCGCTCCTGCCGCGCCTCGCCAATTCGCTGCTGTTGATGGGGACGAGCTTCGCGCTGGCCTTCGCCGCCGCGCTCGGGCTCGGCATCGCCGCCGCGCGCCGGCCGGGCTCGGCGTTCGACCGGGCGGTCAACCTGTTCTGCTTCGCCGGCGTGTCGGTGCCGACCTTCTGGCTGGCGCTGATGCTGATCCTCGTTTTCGCCGCCGGGCTCGGATGGTTTCCGGCGAGCGGCATCGCGACCCCGGGGCTGGGCGGCGCCGGCGACCGGCTCCGCCACCTCGCCCTGCCGGTCCTGACCCTGGCACTGACCTCGATCGGCGGCTACACCCGCTATGTCCGCGCCGCGATGCGCGAGGCCCTGGCGCAAGACCATATCCGCACCGCCCGCGCCAAGGGAGCGAGCGAGGCGCGGGTCATCTGGCGCCACGCGCTGCGATCGGCGCTGGTGCCGGTGGCGACGATACTGGCCCTGTCCTTCGGCACGCTGGTCTCGGGTGCGCTCGTTACCGAGACGATGTTCGCCTATCCCGGCATGGGCAAGCTGATCTTCGACGCGGTGATGGGCAACGACTACAACCTCGCGCTCGCCGCCCTGCTGCTCGCGACCGCGACGACCCTCGCCGGCAATTTCGCCGCCGATCTCGCCTATGCCTGGCTCGACCCGCGGGTAAGCTATCGGTGAAGGTTGCGCTGGTCCTGTTGGCGGCGATCGCGCTCGGCGCGTTTCTCGGACCCGCGGTCGGCGGGCTGCTCGGCATCGACCCCGGCGCGGTCGACCTCTCCGACCGGCTCGGCGGGCCTTCGCCGGCCCACCTGCTCGGCACCGACGAGCTCGGCCGCGACGTCTTCCTTCGGCTGATGGAGGGCGGCCGGGTGTCGCTGGCGATCGGCATCGCGGCGGCGCTGACCGCGGCGGCGCTCGGCACCACGGTCGGGCTTTTCGCGGGCTATCTCGGCGGCTGGGCCGACCGCCTGCTGATGCGGCTGACCGACGGGGTCATCGCGCTGCCGCTGCTGCCGCTGCTGATCGTGCTCGCCGCGCTCGACCTCGCCAAGCTCGGCCTGCCCGCGCGCCTCGTCCAGTCGGACGAGATCGGTCTCTTCCGCATCGTCGCGCTGGCCGCGCTGATCGGCTGGACCACCGCGGCGCGGCTGGTGCGGGGAGCCACGCTGGTGACCAAAAACCGCGATTTCGTGCGCGCCGCGCGCAGTCTCGGCGCCGGCACGCCGCACATCCTCGTGCGCCACATCCTGCCCAATGTGATGGCGCCGCTGATCGTTGCGACGAGCCTCAGCGTCGGCGACGTGATCCTGCTCGAATCGGTGCTGAGCTTTCTCGGCCTCGGCGTGCAGCCGCCGCTGGCGAGCTGGGGCAGCATGCTGTCGAACGCGCAGGAGCTGATCGGGAGCGCCCCGCTCCTCGCCCTCTATCCGGGCACGATGATCTTTCTGACCGTCGTCGCCTGCAACCTGCTCGGCGACGGGTTGCAGCGGCGGCTCGACCGGACGCGGTAGCCGCTCCCGCTCAGGGATGCCCGGCCGGAAACAGCTTCAGCACGGCCAGGATCATCGCGACCTGCGCGAACCCCATCCCGACGACCCATTTGATCGTCTCCGCCTTGATCTCCGCCATCTCTCGCCGGAGCTCGGCGGCTTCGCGCGCCAAATCGGCCTTTACGTCGCGAATATCCGCCTTGGTGGCCATGATATCCGCCTTGGTGGCCATGTCGCGGATATCCGCCTTGGTGGCCATGTCGCGGATATCGTCTTTGGTCGCAAGATTTGACAGGTCGATGTCGATTGCCCGTCGCAGGGCGTGGGTCACCGCCTCGGCCTGTATGTCGCTAAAGCCGGCGGCGGTGAGGTTCTTGACCGTCTCGTGCGTGTCGAGCGTGGTTATCGTCATGGCCGAAACAGCTTAGCGCGCCAGCACGCTCTCCGCCAGCCGCACCCAATAGCTCGCGCCGAGCGGCAGGATCTCGTCGTTGAAGTCGTAATGCGGGTTGTGGAGGTTGGCGGATTTGCCCTCCTCGCCGTTGCCGATCCAGATATAGGCCCCGGGCTTTTCCTGGAGGAACCAGGCGAAATCCTCGGCGCCCATGCTCGGCAAGGGATCGCGCACGACATTGCCGGCGCCGACCAGCTCCGCCGCGGCGGAGGCGGCGATCTCGGTCTCGGCGGCGCTGTTGACGGTAGGCGGATAGCGCCGCTCGTAGCGCACCGCGGCCGAGGCGCCGAGCGAGGCGGCGGCCCCCTCGGCGATGCGGCGGATCGCCGGCTCGATCGAGTCGCGCACCGCCGGGTCGAACGAGCGCGTGGTGCCGCGCAGGACGACCTCGTCGGGGATCACGTTCCACGTATCGCCGCCGTGGATCTGCGTCACCGAGACGACGGCGCCCTGCAGCGGATGCGTGTTGCGGCTGGCGATCGTCTGGAGGCCGCCGACGATCTGCGCCGCGACGACGACCGGGTCGATCCCAAGATGCGGCATCGCCGCATGCGCCCCGCGCCCGGTGACGGTGATCTCGAAAATGTCGAACGCGGCCATCATCGGCCCCGGGCGGATCGCGAATTGCCCGGCCGGCAGCCCCGGCCAGTTATGCATCCCATAGACCGCCTCGACCGGGTGCCGGGCCAGCACCCCTTCCTCGACCATGACCCGCGCGCCGCCCTCGTTCTCCTCGGCCGGCTGGAAGATGAAATGGATCGTGCCGGCGAAGTTGCGCGTCTCGGCGAGATAGCGCGCCGCGCCGAGCAGCATCGTCGTGTGTCCGTCATGGCCGCAGGCATGCATCCGCCCCTGGTTTCGCGAGGCGTGCCCGAACCCGTTCTTTTCGTGCACGTGCAGCGCATCCATGTCGGCGCGCAGCGCGATCGCCCGGGCGCCGGGCGCGCTGCCCTTGAGCGTGCCGATGACGCCGGTCTTGGCGACACCGCGCTCGACCGCGATGCCGAACGATTCGAGCAGCTCGGCGACCCGTGCGGCGGTGCGGGTCTCCTCGAAGGCCGTCTCGGGATGGGCGTGGATGTCGTGCCGCCACGCCGTCATGTCGGCATGGAAATCGGCGATGCGGTTGACGATCGGCATCACACCACCCCCTTCTGCTTGAGGCCGGCGATCTCGGACGCGCCGAAACCAAGCTCCTTGAGGATCGCCTCGGTGTGCTCGCCGGCGTCGGGGCTGGCGGTATGGAGCCGGCTCGGCGTGCGGCTCAGCGTCACCGCCTGGCCGACCAGCTCGATATCGCCGAGCGCCTTGTGATGGACCGTCTGGGCGATGCCGAGATGCTTGACCTGCGGGTCGGCGAAGACCTCGTTCATCTTGTAGATCGGCCCGGCCGGAACGCCGGCCTTGTTGAGCCGCGCGATCCACTCGGCGCTGGTGGCGGTGCGGGTGATCGCGTCGATTGCCGCGTTCAGCGCCTTGCGGTTGTCGGAGCGCGCCCGCCCGGTCTTGTAGTCGGGATGCTCGGCGAGGTCGGGCCGGCCGACCGCGCGGCAGAACCGGCCGAAAATCTCGTCCCCGGCCGAGGCGATGTTGATGTAGCCGTCGCTGGTCTCGAAGACGCCGGTCGGGATGCTGGTCGGGTGATCGTTGCCGGCCTGCTCGGGCACCTCATGGGCGATCGTCCAGCGCGCGCCCTGAAAGTCGAGCATCGCGATCTGCGCGGCGAGCAGCGAGCTTTCGACCCATTGGCCCTGGCCCGAGACCTCGCGCTCGAGCAGCGCGATCAGGATGCCCATCGCGGCGAAGATTCCGGCCGAGAGATCGGCGACCGGGATGCCGACCCGCACCGGACCCTGGCCCGGGATGCCGGTGATCGACATCAGCCCGCCCATGCCCTGGGCGATCTGATCGAAGCCGGGGCGGTCGCGGTAGGGGCCGCTCTGGCCAAAGCCGGAGATGCTGGCGTAGACGAGGCGCGGGTTGATCGCGCTCAGCGCCTTGTAGTCGATGCCGAGCCGGTCCTTGACGTCGGGGCGGTAGTTCTCGACGACGACATCGGCGCCGCGCACCAGCTTGCGGAAAATCTCGATCCCCTCCGGCGCCTTGAGGTCGAGGGTGAGGCTGCGCTTGTTGCGGTGGAGATTCTGAAAATCGGGGCCGAGACGCGGCCCGCCGAGCCCCTCGCCGGGCGAGGGCGGCGCCTCGATCTTGATCACCTTGGCGCCCCAATCGGCGAGCTGGCGCACCGCCGTCGGGCCCGCCCGCACCCGGGTCAGGTCGAGCACGGTAAAGCGGGAGAGCGGGCCGGGAGGATGGTCGGGCATGGCGATCGTGCGCTCCATAAGGGAGCGGCGATCCTAAGTCGGGCGGCCGGATGGCCAAAGAAAAACCGCCGCGGCGAGGCGCGGCGGTTTTCCGTGGAAAGATCGGCCTTGGACTAGAGGGCGATCTCGACGCGGCGGTTTTGCGGCTCGCGCACACCGTCCGCGGTTGGCACGCGGTTGTCGTTTTCGCCGCGGCCGCTGACGGCCATCTGGTTGCGCGGCACGCCCATGCCCGCCATCGCGTTGGCGACGTTGTTGGCACGCCGCTCGGAGAGCCGCTGATTGTAGCCCGGCGACCCCGACCGGTCGGTGTAGCCGGTGATCTGGACCCGAACCGGCGCGCCCGACTTATACGAGGCGGCCGCCTGCTGCAGGATCTGCATGCCCTGCCGCGTGATCGCGTCGCGATCCCAGTCGAAGAAGACCAGGAACACCTTGCGCTGCGGCGGCGGCGGCGGCGCCGGAACCGCGGCGGGCGCGGCAACCGGAGGCGGCGGAGGCGGAGCTCCGAACACGTAGCTGATGCTGGCGACCAGGCTGTGCGAGCTGTAGTCGCTGCTCGCCGTCCCACCGCCGACATTCGGCGTGAAGTGAAGCTTGGCGTCGGCCGTCGCGAGATAGCGGTAGTCGAGGTCCAGAGCCCAGTTCGGGTTGAAGGCATAGCGCAGGCCGGCGATCGCCTGGTAGCCGAACTCCCAGTCATCGTTGCCGCGCAACACGCCGCCGACACCGTTGGCGCGCGCGCTCGAATTGAGGTCGACCGCGCCAATGCCGGCGCCGATATGCGGCGAGAACGCCGAGCCGAGGCTGAAGTCGTAGATCACGTTGGCCATGATCGCCTCGGCGGTCGTCGTGCCGCTGGCCGCGATCCCGGCGATGCTGTTGATGTCGTTCTCCTGGTGGCGGTACTCGCCCTCGAACCGCCACGGGCCGCTCATGTAGCCGAAGCGCACGCCGGCGTTCCAGCCGTCGTCGTGATTGATGGTGCCGGGAACCTTCCCGACCTTTGCGTTGTCGAGGGAGGTCCAGCCGCCCTCTCCGCCAATGTACCAGCTGCCCGGACCGATCAACTGCGCCCGTGCGTCTGCCCAGCTTAGCGCCGCGGCGACCCCGATCAGGACGCCCAGCAGATAGCGGTACCTCATCCCAAACCTCCGATAGTCCTAAACGCTGTTGCGGCGGCTTGACAGCCACCGTTACGGGAATGTTGGACATCGCGCGTAACGATGGCAACCGGTTTGTCGCTCGCCTGGCCGAACGGATAGGTGCGGCGCAGCAAATCGCGCGTGAGCGCGTCTTTGCTGCAACAGTTTCAGGCGGAATCCAGCTAAATTGCATCTCTTTGACGATGCAATTAGGCAACAACAAACGCATTGCGCAACAGCGCGCGGGTTTGCAAACGGGTTTTACTTGACCGATTCGGACGGTTTGTAGGCGGGTCTGGAGAGTGCTACCGAAAGTTGCGGCTGGGAACGACGATGTCGTGCGAATCGTAGCCCGGGAGTTTCTCGGGTAGCGCGAAGGGCGTTTTCGCGGCGGGCGGCTTCTCGTCGCCGGAGCGGGCCCGCAGCGTGTTGAGCCGCGGGGTCAGGTCGCGCAATTCCTCGGCGACGATGTGGATGACCGTTTCCTCGCGCTGCAGCCGGCCGCGGCAATGGAGCAGCGTCGCGCCGAGCGCCGCGCGGCGGAAGCGTTCCAGCACGTCGGGCCAGAGGATCAGATTGGCGATGCCGGTCTCGTCCTCGATCGTGACGAAGACGACGCCGTTGGCGCTGCCCGGCCGCTGGCGGATCAGCACGAGGCCGGCGATCGACAGCCGCCGCTCGACCGGCAGCGTCGCGAGGTCGCGCGCCGCGACCATCCCCTCGCGCGCCAGCTCCGCGCGCAGAAAGGCGAGCGGGTGGCGCTTCAGCGTCAGGCTGGTCGCGGCGTAATCCTCGACGACGTGCTCGCCGAGGGTCATTTCCGGGAGCAGCGCGGCGGTGCGCGTCTCCCCGGTCTCGGCCGCCGCGAAGAGCGGCAGCGGCGCCTCGCCGAATCCCTTCAGCGTCCACAGCGCGCGGCGGCGGTCGAGGCCCAGCGAGCGCAGCGCGTCGGCATCGGCGAGGCGTTCGAGCGCCGGCCGGCCGAGCCCGGAGCGGCGCCACAGATCGGCGGCGTCGCGATACCCCGCCCCGCGCGCGGCGACCAGCAGCGCCGCGTCGGCCTCGGCGAATCCCTTGATCTGGCGCAGGCCGAGGCGCAGCACCCCGCGCTCCTCCAGGATGCAGTCCCACTCGCTGAGATTGACGTCGGCCGGCTCGACCCGGACCTCGTGCTCGCGCGCGTCGCGGACGATCTGGGCCGGGGCGTAGAACCCCATCGGCTGGCTGTTGAGGAGCGCGCAGGCGAACACGTCCGGATAGACGCATTTGATCCACGCCGAGACATAGACGAGGAGCGCGAAGCTGGCGGCGTGGCTTTCCGGAAAGCCGTAGGTGCCGAACCCCTCGATCTGGCTGAAGCACCGCGTCGCGAAATCGGCGGTGTAGCCGTTCGCCACCATGCCGGCGACGAATTTCTCGCGGAACAGATGGATGTCGCCGTTGCGCTTGAACGTCGCCATCGCCCGGCGCAGCCGGTCGGCCTCGGCCGGCGCGAAGCCGGCGCCGACGATCGCGATCCGCATCGCCTGCTCCTGGAACAGCGGCACGCCGAGCGTCTTCTCGAGCACGCGGCGCAGCTCGGGCCGGGGATACTCGGGCGCCTCGCGGCCCTCGCGCCGGCGCAGATAGGGATGCACCATG
>DASUIE010000054.1:0-3205 GCA_036273175.1 Allostellaceae bacterium | reverse complement strand
GTCGAAATCGTCAATTAATTCATGAAATAAGCGGTGCCAATTGATCTTGGCCTTCAAGTGGAGAAAGACCGAGCCGAGCCCAACCGCCGCGCGATCCATAAAAACAAAAGCACGCGGCGGCGTCACGCCCCCGAGCCGGCGCAGATCCTTGTGGACGCTGTCGACGAGCCGCGGACCTTCGGGGCCGGAATCCTTGCGCTCCTGGATCGTGCGGGCGCGGTCGTCGAGCAGCGGCCCGTAGACAAAGCGCGCCCAGCGGTTGAGCACCGCGATCATCTCGTTCGACAGCTCGCCGAAGCCCCAGCTCCGATAGGCATGGACGGCGAGCTCCTCGTCGTCCCTTTCGAGCGCGTGATAGAGGTCGATCACCCCTTTGACGAAGGAAGCCGGAAACACCCGGATGCAGCCGAAATCCAACAGGTTGACGGTGCGGTCCTGGGCGACGGTGTAGTTGCCGAGATGCGGGTCGCCGTGAATGACCCCGTAGAAATAGAACGGCACGTACCAGATCCGGAACATGCGCAACGCCGCCTCGTTGCGGCGTTCCAGCGGCGCATTGGCGATGTCGAGGATTGGCCCGCCCTCGAGCCAGGTCATCGTCAAGAGGCGCCGGGTCGATAGCTCCGGCAGCGGCCGCGGCACCGCGACGCCGGGCTCGTCCTTGAGGATTTCGCGGTAGAGCCGCATATGCGCGGCCTCGCGCTCGTAATCCAGTTCCTCGCGCAGCCGGTCGGCGATCTCTTCGTGGATCGCCGCGGTGCTGACCGCGCGGTCGTAGCGCTCGTAAAGGCTCATCGCCAGCTTGAGCTGCCGCAGATCGGCCTCCACCGCCGAAGCCATGTCCGGATATTGCAGCTTGCAGGCGAGCGGCGCGCCGTCGAGCGCGATCGCGCGGTGCACCTGGCCCAGCGACGCGGCGCGCGCGGCCTCGCGGTCGAACTTGGCGAAGCGCTTTTCCCAGTCCGGCCCGAGCTCGCCGATCATCCGCCGACGCACGAACGGCCAGCCCATCGGCGGCGCATTGGCCTGGAGCTGGATCAGCTCGCGGACATATTCCTCGGGCAGCGCCTCCGGGATCGTGGCGAGAAGCTGAGCCACCTTCATCAGCGGCCCCTTGATGCCGCCGAGCGCCGCCTTCAGATCGGCCGCGTGCCGCTCGCGGTCGACGGCAATGCCGAGATACCGCTCCCCGGCCAGCCGCGCCGCCAGCCCGCCTACCGCCGTGCCGACCCGTGCATACCGCCGCACGCGGCCGGTAAAGGTGTTGTCGTCGGTCATCTGCGCTCGTTTCAACGCCAGGGATCGACGATCGTAATCCCGGCGTCCTTGAAATCGTCAACGTTGCGGGTCCTCACCTGAAACCCGGCGGCTCTCTCATCGGTCCGCGCGGCGGCAATTCCAGTTCGATCCCGCCACCGGCAGCCTCCACCCGGCGGCGGATGCTATCCGCGAGATTTTCGGGAAGCGGCACCGTAACCGCGAGCGCCCGCCGCAGGATGTCGCGCGCTTCTTCCTCCATTGACCGGTTTTGCTCGGCGGCGCGGACCCGCAGCCGCCGCTTTAGACCGTCATCCAGGTTGCGAATGGTGATCCTGGTCACGAGGCGGCGCCGTCGATCAATGCGGCTACATTAGGCATTGCTGATAACAATTCAACCCAGCGCCTCCAGCTCGTCGATGGACCGGGCGATCACGCCGAGGCCCTTCGACCAGAATGCCGGGTCGGACGCATCGAGGCCGAACGGCGCCAGCAGCTCGCGGTGACGCAAGCTCCCGCCGGCGCGCAGCAGGTCGAGATAGCGGGCCGCGAAACCCTCATGCGCGTCCTCGTAGACGGCGTAGAGCGAGTTCACCAGGCAATCGCCGAAGGCATAGGCATAGACATAGAACGGCGAGTGGATGAAATGCGGGATATAGCTCCAATACCAGCGGTAATCGCCGTCGAGCGCGATTGCGGGGCCGAGACTCTCGCGCTGCACGTCCAGCCAGATCTCGGCGAGGCGGTCGGCGGTGAGCTCGCCCTCCTTGCGCTCGTCGTGCACCCGCGTCTCGAAGGTGACGAAGGCGATCTGGCGGACCACCGTGTTGAGCATGTCCTCGACCTTGCCGGCGATCATCGCGCGGCGCCTGACCGGGTTTCGCTCGCCGGCGAGCAGCGCGCGAAACGTCAGCATTTCCCCGAAGACCGAGGCGGTTTCGGCGAGGGTCAGCGGCGTGTCGGCCATCAGCAGGCCCTGCCCCGCCGCCAGCACCTGGTGACAGCCATGGCCGAGCTCGTGGGCGAGCGTCATCACGTCGCGCGACCGGCCCTGGTAGTTCAGCAGCAGATACGGGTGTGCGCCCGGCACGGTCGGGTGAGCGAAGGCGCCCGGGGACTTCCCCGCCCGCGCCGGCGCGTCGATCCAGCGCGCGGCGAAGAACCTGGCGCCGATATCGGAAAGCTCGGGTGAGAACGCGCGGTAGGCGGAGAGCACCGTCCGCTCGGCTTCGTTCCACGGGATCGCGCGGTCGTCATCCTCGGGGAGCGGCGCGTTGCGGTCCCAATAGGGCAGCGCCTCGACCCCGAACCAGCGCGCCTTGAGCCGGTAATAGCGGTGCGACAGGCTCGGATAGCTTGCCCGCACCGCCGCGATCAGCGCATCGACGACATCGTCCTCGACATAATTCGACAGGTTCCGCGCCGAGATCGGGCGCGGGAAGGCGCGCCAGCGATCCTCGATCTCCTTGTCCTTGGCGAGCGTGTTGGTGACCAGCGCGAAGACGCGCGCGTTCTTCCCCAGCACCGCGCCGATCGACAGCGCCGCTTCCTTGCGCGCCGCGCCGTCCGGGCTCGACAGCAGGTGCATCGCCTGCGCCTCGGTCAGCTCCTTGCCGCCGATCGGGAAGCGCAGCTCGGCCGTGGTTTCGTCGAACAGCCGGGTCCAGGCGTTGCGACCGGCGACCGATTTCTCGAGCAGCAGCTTTTCGAGGTCGTCGGAAAGCTGGTGGGGCCGCATGGCCCGAACGTCGCGCAGCCACGGGCGGTAGCGCCCGAGCGCGGGATCGGCCGCCTTCTCCTTCAGCGAGTCGTCGTCGAGGCGGTTCAGCTCGAGCGTAAAGAACAACAGCTCGGTCGCGGCCGCGTTGATCTTCTCCTGCGCGGTCTGAAAAAACTGCGCGATCTCCGGGTCGGCGAGGTTCCCGGCGCGGGTCAACTCGGCATAGCT
>DASUIE010000053.1:0-4785 GCA_036273175.1 Allostellaceae bacterium | reverse complement strand
CGGCCCGATGTTCCGCTACGAGCGGCCGCAAAAAGGCCGTTTCCGCCAGTTCCACCAGATCGGCGTCGAGCTGCTCGGCGTGCCACAGCCGCAAGCGGATATCGAGGTCATCGCCCTCGGCCAGCGCATCCTCGACGCGCTCGGGATCGCCAAGAATGTCACGCTGGAGCTCAACACGCTCGGCGACCCCGAGAGCCGCGCCGCCTACCGCAAGGCCCTCGTCGCCTATTTCTCCGGCCGCAAATCCGACCTTTCCGAGGACAGCGTGCGCCGGCTGGAGACCAACCCGCTGCGCATCCTCGATTCGAAGGACCCCGGCGATATCCGCATCAACGCCGACGCGCCGCCCTTCGACGACTACCTCAACGACGCATCCAAAAACTTCTTCGCCCGCGTCCGCGACGGTCTCGAACGGATCGGCGTCGCGCATCGGCTCAACCCGCGCCTGGTGCGCGGCCTCGACTACTACACGCACACCGCGTTCGAGTTCGTCACCACCGATCTCGGCGCCCAGGGCACGGTGATGGGCGGCGGCCGCTATGACGGGCTCGTCGAGGTGATGGGCGGGCCAGCGATGGCCGGGGTCGGCTGGGCCGCCGGGATCGAGCGCCTGGCGCTGCTGATCGCCGAGCCGCCGAAACCGGCGCGGCCGGTCGTGCTGATCCCGATCGGGGAGCCGGCCGAGGCCATTGCGCTAAAGCTTTCCGAGGCGCTGCGCGACGCGGGCCTCGTCGTCGAGCTCGGCTATTCGGGCAATGTCCAGCGCCGGATGCGCCGGGCCGACCGGCTCGGCGCGCGGGCCGCGGTGCTGCTCGGCGACGACGAGATCGCCGCCGGGACCGTGACCCTGCGCGATCTCGACAGCGGCGCGCAGGAGGCCGTCGCCTTCGGCGCGCTGGCGGCGCGGCTCAAGGCGCTCGGCTGATGGAAGCCGCGCTCGCCGGAAGGCTCGATCAGATTGTCCGGCGTCACGCCGAGCTCGGCGACGCGTTGGCCAGTGCCAACCTCGCGGGCGGCGACGTCGCCAAGCTCTCAAAGGAATACAGCGACCTGTCGCCGATCATCGAAGGTATCGAGGCGTTCAAGCGCGCCGAGAGCGACATGGCGGCGGCGGCCGAGATGGCAGCCGATCCGGAGATGAAGGCGCTCGCCGAGGAGGAAATGCAGACCCTGCGCGAGCAGCTTCCCGAACTGGAGATGCGGGTCAAGCTGTCCCTGCTCCCCAAGGATGAGGACGACGAGCGCAACGCGATCCTCGAGGTCCGCGCCGGTACCGGCGGCGACGAGGCGGCGCTGTTCGCCGGCGAGCTGTTCCGCATGTACCAGCGCTATTCCGGGCTGCGGAACTGGCGCTTCGAGGTGATGGACATCTCCGAGACCGGGATCGGCGGCGTCAAGGAGGCGTCCGCCTCGATTACCGGCCGCGATGTCTTCGCCCGCCTCAAATTCGAGAGCGGCGTGCACCGCGTCCAGCGCGTGCCGGAGACCGAGGCGTCGGGCCGCATCCACACCTCCGCGGCGACCGTCGCGGTGCTGCCCGAGGCGGAGGAGGTCGACATCAAGATCGACGACAAGGACCTCCGCATCGATGTCTACCGGTCGAGCGGCCCGGGCGGGCAGTCGGTCAACACCACCGACAGCGCGGTCCGCATTACCCATCTCCCGACCGGGCTCGTCGTGATCCAGCAGGACGAGAAATCCCAGCACAAGAACAAGGCGCGGGCGATGAAGGTGCTGCGCTCGCGGCTGTACGAGGCCGAACGTCAGGCCAAGGACGCCGCTCGCGCCGCCGATCGCAAGGGCCAGGTTGGCAGCGGCGACCGATCCGAGCGCATCCGTACCTACAACTTTCCGCAAGGGCGGGTCACCGACCACCGGATCAACCTGACCCTCTATAAGATCGACAAGGTGATGAGCGGCGAGGCGATGGACGAGATCGTCGAGGCGCTTCTCGCCGAGGACCAGGCGGCCCGGCTCGCCGCCGCCGCGGCATGACCCTCGGCGCCGCGCTCGACGAGGCGGCGGGAAAACTGGCGGCAGCAGGCTTGGACGAGCCGCGCCGGCGCGCCCGACGGCTGGTCGCGGCGGCGCTGGGATTGTCCGCCTCCGAGGTCTTCGCCTATCCCGAGCGCCCACTGGCCGAGGCCGAGGCGGCCCGGGTCGCCGAGTTCCTGCGCCGTACCCTGGTGCATGAGCCGCTGAGCCGAGTGCTGGGCAAGCGCGAGTTCTGGGGTCTGGAGCTGCATCTCTCGCCCGACGTCTTGGATCCGCGCCCCGAAACGGAAACCGTCGTCGAGGCGGTTCTGGCGCGTCTCGCGGATCGCGCGCGGCCATATCGCATCCTCGACCTCGGCACCGGCAGCGGCTGCCTGTTGCTGGCGCTGCTGTCCGAGCTGCCGAACGCGCGCGGGGTCGGCGTCGAGCGGGCCGAGGGCGCGGCAGCGACCGCGCGGTGCAATGCGTTGGCGTTGGGGTTGGCCGGCCGCGCCGGGTTCGTCGTCGGGGACTGGGCCGCCGCGCTCGCCGGCCGGTTCGACATCGTCGTCGCCAACCCACCCTACATCGCCTCCGACGACATCGCTGCGCTGCCGCCCGAGGTCCGCGATTTCGATCCGCGCCGGGCGCTCGATGGCGGACCGGACGGGCTCGACGCCTACCGCGCGATTGCCGCTGGGCTGCCTCGGATGCTCGGCCCGGACGGGATTTTCGCGGGCGAGTTGGGCGCCGGGCAGCACGAAGCGGTCGCCGCGATCTTGGCCGCGGAGGGGCTTCAGGTGGCTGGCTTTGCCGACGATCTGGCCGGGATCGCGCGGTGCGTTATCGCCGAGGCAACTGAAAAAACGATTGGAATGAACCCCACTCGCCGTTAGGCTGTTCTTATTCAGGAGCCCGCGCCGGAGGAATAGAGGCGCTCGCAGCCGGTCTTTGCAACAGCACGGCCGAAAGCGGCTCCCCTCGGATTTCGGTCCGCCCTCGCTCCAACGCGACCAGACAGGTGCCATGAGACCAGGACAAGGCAAACGCTCGCGCGGCCGCAACGGCGGGGGGAACAATCCCCACCATAATAATAACAACAACAACCGCCGTCCCGGCGGGATGCCGCAGCGCATCCAGACCTTCGACAGCAATGGCCCGGCGGTGAAAATCCGCGGCAACGCCTATCAGGTGTTCGAGCGCTACATCGCGATGGCGCGCGAAGCGCAGGCGAGCGGCGACCGCATCTCGGCTGAAAATCTCTACCAGCATGCCGAGCATTATTTCCGCGTCATGAACGCTCAGGGCGAGGGCGGCTTCAACCAGGGCCAGCCGCGCCCGACCACCCCGGCCGACACCGAGATGGCGCCCGGCGATGGCGAGCAGCCGGAGATCCCGGCCGAGGACGGCCAGATGCAGCATGCCCAGATGCAGCAGGCCCAAGCCCAGCATGCCCAAGCCCAGCATGCCCAGGTCCAGCATGCCCAGGTCCAGCATGCCCCCGAGCCGCCGGCCCCGCCGCCCGACGACGACCACCTTCCGGCCTTCCTGACCGGCCGTCCGGAGTAGACCCGCCGTCGAGGCCTGCGGCATGAGCAAAGTTCCCGCGGTCACGCTCGGCTTTTGGATCATCAAGATCGCGGCGACGACTCTCGGCGAGACCGGTGGCGACAGCGTTACGATGACCCTCAATTGGGGCTATCTCGCCGGCACCGCTCTGTTCGCCGGCGCGCTGATCGTGCTGGTTATCGCCCAAATTATGGCCCGGCGCTTCCACCCGTACCTCTACTGGGCGACGATCGTCGCTTCGACCACCTTCGGCACGACCATGGCGGATTTCGCCGATCGCTCTCTCGGCATAGGCTATTCTGGGGGCTCGGCGCTGCTGCTCGTGTCCCTGACTGCCGCGCTCGCTCTTTGGTACCTCTCGGAGGGTACGATCTCGGTTGACACCGTGGCCACGCCACGGGCGGAGGCCTTTTATTGGGCGGCCATCACGGTCTCGCAGACACTCGGTACCGCTCTCGGCGATTGGATGGCGGATACGGGCGGGCTTGGCTACGAAGGCGGCGCTCTCGTCTTTGCCGCCGGCTTGGCGCTCGTCGCGGCGACGTATGCCTGGACCGGCGTGTCGCGCGTCTTCCTGTTCTGGGCCGCGTTCATCCTGACCCGTCCGCTTGGCGCGACGGTTGGCGATTTTCTCGACAAGCCCAGGAATGCCGGCGGGATGGCGCTGAGCCGGCCAATCGCATCGGCCGTCATTGCCGCGGTCATCGTCGCCTGCATCGTGCTGATCCCACAGCGCGCCGGTACGCATCCGGGAAGCTCAGCCAGAGCTTGAGCCGCGTTTTCCGCCTTCCCATATGAACCGATGAAGGGTTGCGGTGTCTGCCTGATAGGGGAGCCGCGGCCGGTTCATTGGAGGGGTACATGGAGCTCGAGAAATACACCGAGCGGTCGAAGGGATTTATCCAGTCGGCCCAGAATTTGGCGTTGCGCAGCGGTCATCAGCGTCTGACGCCGGAACATCTTCTCAAAGTTCTGCTCGACGACAAGGAAGGGCTGTGCGGCAATCTGATCCGCGCGGCCGGCGGCGATCCTGCGGCGGTATTGCAGACGGTGGAAGCCGAGCTCGGCCGCCAGCCGAAAGTCGAAGGCAGCGGCGCCGGCCAGGTTTTTCTGTCGCCGGAATTGGCCCGCATCGCCGACCAGGCCGAAAAACTCGCCGAGAAGGCGGGGGACTCTTACGTCACGGTCGAGCGGCTGCTGCTCGCCTTGGCGATGGCGAAGGAGACGCCGTCGGGCAAGGCG
>DASUIE010000052.1:0-25600 GCA_036273175.1 Allostellaceae bacterium | reverse complement strand
GCGGCGGCGGCACCGCCCGCTGCCTTTTGGATCACCTGCATCGCCGCCGCGTAACCGGCGGCATAGGCCTCGCGCCGGATCGCCTCGATCTGGCTTTGCAGCTGGGTAAGAGCCGATCTTGCCATCGGTTGCCCCCCTTTCGGAATCAATAGCGTAGGCTACCACATTTAATATCGTTACAATAGTTCAACAGGCTGGCGGATGCGCGGACCGCGTTTAATCCAGTTTTTCGCGCGGTGGCCGGGTGTCGCTGACCAGGTCGCGCAAGAGTTTTTTGCCTGGCAGCGGCTCTAGCACTGTCGCGGATTCGGCGTGCAACCGCGTGGTGCAGGCATACGCGACGCGCCCGTTTATCGCGATTGTGCATTCCTTGCAAACATTGGCGTTGATGCAACTATAGCGAAGCGCCAGCGACGGGTCGCGGTGCGCGCGAATCCAGATCAGCGCGTCGAGCACGGTGTCGCCCTCCTCGAACGGCACCGCGAACTCGTCATAGCGTGGGGCCGGGTCGTCGGACGTGCCGCGGCGGACGCGAAGCGTAGCGGTCCGCGAGTTCATGCGATCGTCCCGTCTGGCGACATCGAGACCGCCCGATTGCGCGCCCAGGACGGATCGGTCTGGGGAAAATCGTCGCGCTGATGGGCGCCCCGGCTTTCGGCGCGGGCAAGGGCCGATATGGCGACCGCCTCGGCGGCGACGAGGCTGGCGCGCAGCTCGAACCAGTCGGCGAGCGCGGCGTTGCAGGCCAGGCCCGCCGGCACCGCCAGTTCGGAGAGCTGCGCCCGCATCGCCCGCAACCGGCCGAGCGCCCGGACGAGTCCGGCGGCATGGCGAAACGGGCCAACCTCGGTCTGCATCACGTCGCGCAATTCCTGGAGCAGAGCGGTCGCACCGACCTCGCCCTTGCGGCCTTCGCCGAGTTTCGCAATCCGCGCCACGGCCTCGGCCCCGGCGCCGGGCGGCCACCGCGACGCCCGGCGACCCGCGTGGAAGGCGGCGAAACGGCCGGCCCGCTCGCCGAACACCAGCGCCTCGGGGATCGCGTTGCCGCTCAGCCGGTTCGCGCCGTTGGCCCCGCCCGCCGCCTCGCCCGCGGCGTAAAGGCCCGGGACCCGGCTCGCCATCGTCGCGTCGACCGCGATGCCGCCCATGTGATAATGCGCGATCGGCGAGACTTCGACCGGGGCACGGCCGAGATCGATGCCGTGCCGGGCGAGCCGCTCGATGACCGGCCCGAACGCCGCCTCCAGCGCCGCGCGCGGCACGTGCTCGAAGGACAGAAACACGCCGCCATGCGGCGAGCCGCGCCCGGCCTCGACCTCTCGGGTAATCGCGTAGGTGGCGATGTCGCGCGGCGTCGTGTAGGCGCCGTCCTCGGCGCTGCCATAGGCGGCGAGAAACTCGTTGCCGGCGCCGTCGAGCAGCCGCCCGCCGAGCTTGTAGCGGAACGGGTCCCACATGATCGGGTCCATGCCGACAAGGCGCGGCGCCAGGTGGCCGATCGGAAAGAACTGGACGAATTCCATATCGATCAGCTCGGCCCCGGCGGCGAGCGCCAAGGCATAGCCGTCGCCACCCATATTGGCCGAGGCGCTGCTGCGCCGGTAAAGCCGGGTCAGCCCGCCGGTGGCGACGATCACCGCCTTGGCCGCGATCGTCACCGCCCGCCCCTCGCTCTGGTCGAGCGCGACGGCGCCGGCGATCTCGCCGTCGGCGGCGACGAGGTCGGTGACGGTCAGGTTGCTGACCCGCCGGATCGCCGCGACCTGCCCGATGCGCCGCCGCAGCGTTGCCGCCACCGCCGGCCCGGTATTGAGGAAATCGACATAGCAGCAGCGCGGGCGCGAATGGCCGGGTGCGGTGACCTGGGCGATGCGCCCGGTGTCGCGCCGCGCCCAGCCGACCCGCCATTCCTCCATCTCGCGGATGCGCGCCGGCGCGTCCTCGCACAAGAGCGCGGCGAGCGGCTCGACGCACAGCCCTCGCCCCGCCTCCAGCGTGTCGGCGAGGTGGAGGCCGGTATCGTCGTCGCTTTCCTCGGCGAGGGCGGCGGCGACGGTCATCTGGGCCATGATCGTCGCGCCGCCGCGGCCGACGAGGCTCTTGTCGACGAGGAGGACGCGCTCGGCGCCGCTGCGCACGGCGGAAAGCGCGGCGTACATCCCCGCCCCGCCGGCCCCGACGATCAGGATGTCGGTTTCGAGATGGGTCACGGCCGCGTGCCCTCGCCGAGGATCGCGACGATCGGCACCGCGTAGCCGTCGCCGCTTCGGTAGGGGGCGGCGGCGCGCTCGACGGCGGCGAGGATCGCCGGCATCGCCGCCGGGTCTTGCGCCTCGATCAGCGCGGCGGTGCGCACCGTGCCGCGGCGCAATGAGGCGACCAGCTCGCTCGGAGCCGCGAGACGCCATACCCGCCGCACCGCCGCGGCGCCGATTTCCGCGAAGCCGGCCTCGCTCAGCACCCGCGACACCGCCTCGGGACGCTGCAGCCCTCCGCCCGAGGGCGGCGCCTGCGCCGCGTCCATGTCGCCTTCGGCGCGGATCGCGGCGAAGAGCAGCCCCCAGGCGGCGTTGTCGTCGGGATGCGCCCAGGCGGTGAACGCAAAGCGCCCGCCCGGCCGCAGCACGCGTAGCGCCTCGGAAGCGGCGCGTTCCGGCCGGGGAAAATGGTGCATGCCGAAATTCGAGACGACGGCGTCGAAGGCGGCGTCGCCATAGGGGAGGCTCTCGGCGTCGCCGAGGTCGAAAGCGAGGCCGGGATTGGCCGCCCGCGCGACACGAAGCATCGCCGCCGAGAAATCGCGCCCGGTCGGCGCCGCGCCGCGCCTGGCCGCCGCCGCGGTGGCAAGGCCGGTTCCGCAGGCAAGATCGAGCACGCGCGACCCCGCCTCGATGCCCGCGCCATCGAGCAACGCCTCGACAAATTCGGCGCTCGCAAGGGCAAAGGTGCCGGCATACTCGGCGGCCGCGCGTTCCCAGCCGCGATGCTCGAATCCGCGTATCGTTTCAGGGTCGAAGGTCACGGTCGCGGAGCCTCGGCGATAATACGGATCGGCACAAGGCCGACGCCCGTCAGCGGTGCGCATCTCGGCCGCATCGGAAGTGCTGGACGCGGCTAGTCTTCTCTGGGCAATCTCCCGCGCCCCCGCAAGCGGGACGCAAGGCGGGGCCGGAGCCGACGCTAGTTGAGCGAACCCGCTTCATCGATGACGGAAGCTGCCCCGACCCAAGCGACGCCCGCCGCGCATACGGCGCGCAACCTGACTGTCGCGGCGCTGGGCGTGGTCTACGGCGATATCGGCACCTCTCCGCTCTATACGATGCGGCAATGCTTCGACGATGTCGGCTCGGTGTCGCCGGGCAGCGTGTTCGGCATCCTGTCGCTGATCGTGTGGGCGCTGACGATCGTCGTCACGCTCAAATACGTGCTGGTGCTGATGCGCGCCGACAATCGCGGCGAGGGCGGCATCTTCGCGCTGACCGTGCTGGCGCTGCGCGCCTCGACCGGGCGCCGCAACCGGTGGATCCTTTTCGCCGGGCTGATCGGCGGCTCGCTGTTTTTCGGCGATGGCGTGCTGACCCCGGCGATCACGGTGATGAGCGCGGTCGAGGGGCTGAAGGTCAAGGCGCCGGAACTCGAACCCTATGTGATCCCGCTGACCTTGCTGCTGCTGATCGTGCTGTTCATCGCTCAGCGCCGCGGCACCGGCAAGGTCGGAAATTTCTTCGGCCCGATCATCATCGTGTGGTTTTCCACGATCGGCCTGCTCGGACTCATCGAGATCGTCCGCAACCCGGCGATTATCAAGGCGATCAACCCGCTTTACGGCGTCGCCTACATCATCGCGGAGCCGAAGCTCGGGATCATCGTGCTCGGCGCGGTCGTGCTGGCGGTCACCGGCGCCGAGGCGCTCTATGCCGATATGGGGCATTTCGGGCGCGGGCCGATCCGCCGAGCGTGGATGCGCTTCGTGTTTCCGGCGCTGCTCCTCAATTATTTCGGCCAGGGCGCGCTGCTGCTCGCCAATCCCGGAACGATCCAGAATCCGTTTTTTCATCTCGCCCCGGACTGGGCGGTGTTTCCGCTGGTCGCGCTAGCCTCGACCGCCAGCGTGATCGCCTCGCAAGCGGTGATCTCGGGCGCCTTTTCGCTGGCGCGCCAGGCGGTGCAGCTCGGCTATCTGCCGCGCATGCAGGTGCGACACACCTCGGAGACCGAGTTGGGCCAGGTCTACGTGCCGGGCATCAACAACCTGCTGCTCGTCGCGGTGGTCGCGACGGTGCTGGGGTTCCGCAGCTCGGACGCGCTGGGCTCGGCCTATGGCATCGCGGTGACCGGCACCTTTATCGTCGACACGACCCTGGGTCTCACCTATCTGGCCTGGGGCGCGCGGTGGCCGTGGTGGCTGCTGCTGCCGCTCTTCGCGCTGTTCTACACGGTCGATCTATCGTTCTTCGGCGCCAACATGCTGAAGATCACCGAGGGCGGCTGGTTCCCGCTCGTGCTCGGCGTGTCGAGCTTTACGATCATGGTCTCGTGGATGTGGGGGCGCCGGCGGATCGCCGCACAGCGCGCCGCCGGCGGCATGCCGCTCGACATGCTGATCGCCAATCTGCGGCCCGACCAGCCGGCGCGGGTGCCCGGAACGGCGGTCTACATGACCGGGCGGATCGACAACGTGCCGGCCGCGCTGTTGCACAACATGAAGCACAACAAGGTGCTGCACGAGCGCAACGTGCTGATGACCGTGCGCACGGTCGACGTGCCGCGCATCGCCGAGAGCGAACGGATCGAGATCCACCATTTCGACCGCAATTTCCACACGGTGATGATCCGCTACGGCTTTCTCGAGGAACCGGACATTCCGCGCGTTCTGGCGCTGTGCCGGGTCGGCGGGTTCCGCTTCAACCTGATGGAGACCTCGTTCTTCGTCGGGCGCGAGAAGATCGTCTCGAAACGCGGCTCGAAGCTCGCGCTGCCCTTCAAGCACCTGTTCATCTTCATGTCGAACATGGCGCTCGACGCGACCGAGTTCTTCCGCATCCCGACCAACCGCATCATCGAGCTGGGCGGGCAGACCGAAATCTGACGCGCTAACGCTGGCGCAGCGGCGTCAGTGGATGTCTTCCTGCTCCTTGAAGGCCTGGCGCAGCTGCTCGATGCCGAAGCCCGGCTTTTTCGACGCCCCGATGATAACGGCCTCGCGCCGCGTCAGCAGATCGACGGCCTCGGGAATCTTCTCGACGCAGTCATAGGGCACGACGACCGCGCCGTGACGGTCGCAATGAATGATGTCGTTGGCGGAAACGGTCATGCCGAAGACGCTGACGGTGCCGCCGAACTCGACGAGATGGACATGCGCGTGGCTCGGCATGATCGAGCCGGCCAGCACCATGAAATTCGGCGCCATCGCGTCGAGGTCGCGCACCGAGCCGTCGGTGATGACGCCGGCGCAGCCGAGCCCGGCATGCACATGGGTCTGCACCTCGCCCCAGAACGCGCCGAAGCCGGTATCGGGCGCGTCGATGTCCTGGATCACCGAGATCGACGGCATCGGCTGCTCGGCGATGTGCTCGTAATAGCCGAGCCGAATCTTGGTCGCGCTCTCGCGGTCGCGCGGATGCGGCTCGCGGGCGCGGATCAGCGCGGTGCGGGCGAAGGCGACGACCGGCTTCATCTCGGGGAAGGCGGCGACCACCGGCCGGCGGGTAAAGCCGAAGGCGCGGCGCGCCGGCGCGACCACTTCGAGCGCATTGCAGATCGTCGGCGTGTCCCAGGCAGTCAGGGCCTTGAGGCTGGCGGGGCTCGGAAAGGCGGGCATCGGGCAGGGCTCCGGCAAAGCGGGGAAAGGGCCACCCGCTTTATCGGCGACCGGCGCGGCGAGCAAGGGCTTTTCCGCCGCGTGCGATAAGCGCATCATCCGCGGCAAACCGCGATGGGACCCGGCGATGAGCTATACCGTCAGCCATTTCGAAATCCGCGTGCGCGACGGCGCCGCGATGGAGAAATTCTATACCGACGTGCTGGGCTTTCAGGTCACCGACCGCGGGCTGCTGACGCGCGGCCCCGCCGCCGGACGCGAGCTCGTCTTCATGAGCCACAGCCCCGACGAGCACCACCAGATCGTGCTGATCCCGACCGACGCGGACGCCGCCTCGGGCAGCGGCATCGGCCACGTGGCGTTTCGCGTCGACACGCTCGACGAGGTTCGCCGGGTGTTCGAGAAGGTGCGCCGGATCGACCGCGCCATGCCCGAGCCGGTCAGCCACGGCAATACCTGGTCGGTGTATTTCCGCGACCCCGAGGACAACCGCATCGAGGTCTTCACCCAGACTCCGTGGCACGCGACCCAACCCTGCCGGTTCGACGTCGATTACGACCAGAACGACGCGGCGCTGAAGGAAGCGACGCTGCGCGATGCGCAAAAGCTCGATGGCTTCACCACGACCGAGGCCTGGGCCGACAGCTTTGCCAAGCGGTTCGAGGAGGCTCCCGCCAAGTAGCAGCCTCGCGTTTCGCCGGGGAGGTGGGCCGTGCCAACCTATGTGATGCTCGCCAACTGGACCGATCAGGGCGCCCGCCAGGTCCAGGAATCGCCAAAGCGGCTCGACGCCGCGAAGAAGCTGCTCGTCGAGATGGGCGGCAAGTTCAGCCACCTCTACATGACGATGGGCGATTACGACGTGATCCTCGTCTACGAGGCGCCGGACGACGCAGTCGCCGCGCGCTTCACGCTGATGCTCGGGCAGATGGGCTCGGTGCGGACGAAGACGCTCAAGGCCTTTCCCGAGGCGGCATACCGGGCGATCGTCAATTCGTTGAGCTGACGCTCTTGCGTGTGCGACATTTTGTCCTAGTATGACGGGGTACCGCGTACTGGGAGACCCCCGATGAATGTCGAGACGATCCTGCGCAACAAGGGCAGGCGGGTCGCGACGATCCGCTCAGACGCCGCGCTCGGCGTGGCGGTTAGCACCCTGCGCGAATTCGGCATCGGCGCGCTTGTCGTCAGCGACGGCGACGCGCGGGTCGATGGCATCCTTTCCGAGCGCGACATCGTGCTCGGCCTCGCACATTTCGGCACCGGATTATTGGAGCTGACCGTCGCGGATGTGATGACGCCCTCGGCGGTGACCTGTGCCCCGGAGGACAGTGTCGCCGATCTGATGGCGGAGATGACCAACCGCCGGATCCGGCACTTCCCGGTCGTGCGCAACGGCCGGCTGTGCGGAATCGTCAGCATCGGCGACCTGGTCAAGAGCCGGCTCGACGAAATCGAGTACGAGGCGAGCTCGCTGCGCTCGTTCATCGCCGGCGGCTGAGCCTCGCGGCCCTACCGCGCGACGAACCCGCGTGATAGGGGGAGGCATGACTGCCTTCGAGGCCGGGCTGCGCGGCGGCGCGATCGCGCTGTTCCTGCTGTTGGCGACGATAAGCCTGCGCGACGCGCGGCGGCTGCCGCTGGCGCGGTACGCGGCGCTGTTTTCCGGCTGCGGCATCGCCTACATGATCGAATCGGCGCCGCCGCTGGCTATAGCCCCCAGCCCGGCCTGGCTGGTGCCGCTGCGCGTGCTGAGCGCCACCGGTCCGGCCGTGTTCCAGCTTTGGGCGAGCGCCAGTTTCGACGATGCGTTCCGTCCGCATTGGTGGCGCTGGCTGCCGATCGGCGCGATGGCGGCGTTGGCGCTCTGGGCGACGCTGCTCAACCGCTATCTGCCCTGGCGCTTCGTCAACCTGGCCTGTTTCGGCTTTGTCGCGGCGGGCATCTGGCAGGCGATGGCCGGCCGCGCCGGCGACCTGATCGAGACGCGGCGCCGGTTTCGGCTGATCCTCGCGATCTCAGCCGGGCTTTGCATCGGCAGCCTGACCCTGCTGGCGTTTTTCGCGACGCGGTGGCTCTTCAGCGAGGGGACGGTGATGAGCGCCGGGATGATCGCCGCTTTGGCGCTGGCTTCGTGCGTCCTCGGGCTTGGCCTGCGCTTTACGGAGGCCGTGGCCCCGGTGCGGGTGCGCCCGGCCGCGACGGCCGCCGATCCGGAGGAGCGGCTTTGGCTCGACAACCTCAAGCGGCTGATGGAGGAAGAGCGGATCTATCGCGAGGAGGGGTTCGGCATCGCCGCGCTTGCCGAACGCATGCGCATCCCGGAGTACCGGTTGCGCCGGCTCATCAACCAGCGGCTCGGCCACCGCAACTTCACGGGTTTCGTCAATACCTATCGCCTTGGCGAGACGATCGCGGCGCTATCCGATCCGAGCCAGGCGCAGGTTCCGATCCTGACCATCGCCCTCGATGCCGGGTTCCAGTCGCTCGGCCCCTTCAATCGCGCCTTCAAGGCTGAAACCGGCGTGACCCCGACCGAGTTTCGCCGCGCCCATGCGGTAGGCCGCGCCGCCGATTAGCTCGCCGATTCCGAAATCGGCGGATGGGTTGAACAATTCGCGCAGGGCTTCGCGGAAATCGGCGAGCCGACGACCGGGCGGGACGTGAGGATCGCCGCGGGAGGTACCCGCCATGACCCTTGCCCCGCTGCTCGCCGCGCCGGCGACCGTCCAGATCCATGTCGCGGCCGCGGTTTCGGCGCTGTTACTGGGCGCCCTTCAGCTCGCCGCGCCGAAAGGCACGATCCCGCACCGCATCGCGGGCTGGATCTGGGCCGGGCTGATCGTGACCGTCGCCGGCAGCTCGTTCTTCATCCATACGATTCGCGTCTGGGGGCCGTGGAGTCCTCTGCATCTGCTGGCGGTGTTCACGCCGGTCATGCTGGTGCGCGCCGTGATCGCCGCCCGACAGGGCAATGTCCGGCGGCATCGGATCGCAATGGCCGCGATGTTCGGTCTCGGCCTGGTCCTGCCGTCGGCGATCGCGTTCAGGCCCGGCCGACTGATCGGCCGGGTCTTTGCCGGGCCCGCGATCGGCTACGAGCAGCGGAGCTTCACGGGGCCGGACGGCCGGGCGATCGACCTGGCGATCTGGTCGCCGGCGGGCGGCGCCGGGCTGCCGCTGATCGTGATCTCGCACGGTACCGGCGGCAATTACAGCGGCCATGCCGACACGGCGCAGGCGCTGGCGGAAGCCGGTTTCGTCGTCGCCGCACCCAATCATCCCGGCGATACGTCGCGCGACCGCAGCGACAGCTTTACCGCGCGCGGGCTTTCACAGCGGCCGGGCCAGCTTTCCGCGGCGATCGACTTCATGCTGACCGCGTGGGCCGGACGGACGCGGCTCGACCCGGCGCGGATCGGCGTCTTCGGCCATTCCGCGGGCGGCTACACCGCGCTCGCGGCGGCCGGCGCGGCGCCGGATTTCGCGCGCGCGGCCGCCTTTTGCCGCGAGACCCCGAGCGAGTGGGGCTGCGAGCGCGCCCGCGCCCGCCGCGACAGCCTGCCGCCCGACGCCGACGCCGCCCCGCCCAAGCCCCCGGTCGCCGACGCGAGGATCAAGGCGATCGTCATCGCCGCGCCGGCGGTCGGCTATGCGTTCGCGCCGGAAGCGCTATCGCGGGTCGCGGTGCCGGTGCAGTTGTGGGAAGCGGCGGACGATCGCATCACCCCGAACGCGGTGAATTCCGAAATTATCCGCGCCGGGCTGCCGACGCGCCCTGATCTCCACCTCGTGCCCGCCGCCGGGCATTTCGATTTCCTCGCGCCGTGCGACGTGGCGCTGGCCGCCCGCGTGCCGCAAATCTGCGAGTCGGCGCCCGGGTTCGACCGCGCCGCCTTCCACCGTCAATTCAACCGTGACATTGCCGCCTTCTTCGCCGCCAGGCTGGAGGCCCGGTGATGGCGACGATCATGCTGATCCTGCGCTGGTCGACGCTCGGGGTCACGGTGCTGGCGACGATCGAGGCGGTGGTGCTGTGGCGGGTACGGCGGCGTTACGATTGGCGCGCCTATCTCGCCTCGCTCGCCGACCTGCTGGTGCGGCAATACGTGGTCTATGCGTACCTGGCGTTCGGCCTGGCGGACCCGCTGATCGGGCTTGCGCGGGCGCACCCGGTGGCGACGATCCCGCTGGCCACCTGGAGCGCGGTGGCGCTGCTCTTTATCGGCCAGGAGTTTTGCTACTACTGGTTCCACCGCGCGAGCCACCGCATTCGCGTGCTTTGGGCCTCGCATGCGGTGCACCATTCGACCAACGAGCTCAATCTCGGCGCATCCTACCGGTTTGGCTGGGTGACCCGGCTGATCGGCACCGGCGGGTTCTTCGTCCCGCTGATCTGGCTCGGTTTTCCCCCGGGACCGGTCTTCATCACGCTGAACCTGAACCTGCTGTACCAATTCGTGCTGCACAACGACTGGATGCCAAAGCTCGGGCCGCTCGAATGGGTGTTCAACACGCCGTCGCACCACCGGGTGCACCACGCCGCCAACCCGGAATATCTCGACAAAAACTACGGCGGCGTGCTGATCGTGTTCGACCGGCTCTTCGGTACCTTTGCCGCCGAGCGCGACGATGTGCCATGCCGCTATGGGCTGGTGACGCCGCTGAACTCGCACAATCCGGTGCGGATCGCGTTCCATGGGTTCGCCGCGCTCGGCGGCGATTTGTGGCGGAGCCCGCGGCGCTGGGCAGCGACGCTGTTCGGCCCGCCGGCGGACCATCCGAAGCATTGCGCGGCCGAGGCGGTTCCGGCTGAATAGGCGGCATGAACCGCCTGCTCGCAGACCTCCGCATCGTCGAAATCTCGGCCTTTGTCGCGGCCCCGCTCGGCGGGATGACGATGGCGCAGATGGGCGCCGAAGTGATCCGCATCGACCCGATCGGCGGCGGCATCGACCACTACCGCTGGCCGGTGGCGCCAAACGGCGCGAGCCTCTACTGGGCCGGGCTCAACAAGGCGAAGCGCTCTGTCGCGCTCGCCCTCGACAAGCCGGAGGGGCGTGAGCTGGCGCAGGCGCTGGCGACCGCGCCCGGCCCCGGCGGCGGCATCGTGCTGACCAATCTGCCGCCGCTGCCCGGGCTCGACTATGCGAGCCTCAAGGCGCGCCGGGAGGACGCGATCCTGCTGCGCCTTCTCGGCAACCGCGACGGCTCGGCCGCGGTCGACTACACGGTCAATGCCGCGAGCGGGTTTCCGCTGGTGACCGGACCAGCGTCGAATAAAGGGGGCGGCGGCGCGCCGATCAACCATGTGCTGCCGGCCTGGGACATCGCCGCCGGCCTCTATCTGGCGACCGCGCTGCTCGCCGCCGAGCGGCACCGCAGCCGCACCGGCGAGGGGCAGGAGGTCGTCGCCGCGCTCGCCGACGTGGCGCTCGGGACGGTCGGGCATCTCGGCTATATCGGCGACATCGAGATCAACGGCGCGGCGCGCCCGGCGCTGGGCAACGACCTTTACGGCAGCTTCGGGCGCGATTTCGGCACCAAGGACGGCCGGCGGATCATGGTCATCGCGCTGACCCCGCGGCAGTGGCGCGGGCTCGGCCGCGCGACCGGCCTCGCCGCCGCCTTCGCCGAGGCCTGCGCGCGGCTCGGCGCCGATCCCGACACCGAGGCCGGCCGCTTCGCCGCGCGCGACGCGATCGCCGCGCTTTTCGGCCCTTGGTGCGCGGCACGCAGCCTGGCGGAGATCGAGGCTGCCTTCGCCGGAACCGGCGTGCTGTGGGGGCCGTTCCAGGACTTTGCGACGCTGGTCGCCGCCGACCCGCGCTGCTCGCCGGAGAACCCGATGTTCGCGCGGGTCGTGCAGCCGGGGATCGGCGCGTACCTGATGCCGGGCCTGCCGCTCGACTTCGGCGCCGCGCCGCGCGAGCCGACCCGGCCGGCGCCCCGGCTCGGGCAGGACACCGATGCGGTGCTGGCCGAGGTGCTGGGGCTTTCCGCCGCCCGGATCGGGGAGCTGCGCGAAGCGGGGATCGCCGGCTAAGACCTATTCGACGGTCTCGGCGCGAGCGAGCAGCGCGGCCGGGATCGAGACGCCCAGGGTTTTTGCCGTTCTCGTGTTAACGACCAACTCATAGTGCGTCGGCTGCCGCGCGGGGGTTTCTCCTGGGCGACCGCCTTTCAGCATACCGACCGTCAGATCGGCCGCGAGATCGTGCATTTCCGACAGCGTGACCCCGTAGCTCATCAGGCAGCCGGCCTCGGGCATCTCGCGGAACTGGCCTATGACGGGGAGCCCGTGCTTGCGGCTGAGCGCACACAGATCGTGCCGGAATGCAAACAGAGCGGCGAGGAGCGGATCAGCATCGCCTGATCGCCGGCCGATTTCGCCGCGGCGAATGCCGGCTCGAACTCTTCGGGGTTCCGGACATTGATCGGGTCGAGTTCGAGACCAAGCAGGGGCGCGGCGTGACGGAGCAATTCCGGACGCGCGGTCGCGCTCGCGGGATCGCTCAAGACCGCGACGCGCCGGTCGGAGGCGATGGCCTGTTTCAGGATTTCGAGCCGTTTCGCGTCGAGCTCGCTCGCGAGAATGCTGATCCCGGTGATGTTCCCGCCGGGCTTGGCCATGCTGTCGATCAAGCCGGCGCCAACGATGTCGTCGACGACGCCGATGATCGGGATCGTACGGGTCGCCTGCTGAGCGGCGCGCACCGCGGCGTCGCCGGAAGCGACGATGACGCGCGGATTTTCGCGAACGAGCGCCCGTGCGAGTTCGGGAAACCGCTCGGCACGGCCCTCCGCGAGGTAGAAGCGAACGCGGATATCGCGCCCATCGACATAGCCGCGGCTTTTCAGCCCGGCGAGAAAGATCGCCCGAACCCGGGCGACCGTTTGCGGTGTGTCCAGCCGCAGAACGCCGACGACGGGCGGATCGCCCCGATCGTCCGCCAATGCCGGCACAGCGCCGAACAGCGACGCCAGCAGAAGCGCGAGGAGAACCGCCATCAGGGCCTAATCCTCCCGCTCGGCGTTGCGGATATCCTGCAGCACCTCGCGGACGTTGCGCGCGGTGCGCAGCTTGCGGCCGATATCGGGGGCGAGGCGCAGATCGCCCTCGGCGTCGAGAAAGCCGGCCTCGGTATCCGGCGGCAGCTCGCGCAGCACCTCGGCGAAGGCGCGGAAGATTGCCTCGACATCCTTTGCCTCGAGCCGCCGTTCCCGTGCCAATCCGGCCTCCTGACCGCCGCCCGCCAACAGTAACGGGAACGGCCGGGGCGGGCCAGACGCTCAGAACAAGGCGAGCTGGTCGCCGGCTCGGGGCGGAGGGCGGAACCTGGTGCTGTCGAGCGTCTCCACGTCGCGCCGGCGGAAGCCGAGGCGGCGGCAGGCCTTGTCGAAGCGCGCGGCAAGCAGAGCCGCGTAGGGGCCGGAGCCGATCATCCGGTTCGACCAGGCCGAATCGTAAAGCCGCCCGCCATGCGCTTGCGCCACCAGGGACAGCACGTGCGCGGCCTTGTTGGGCGCGTGCTCCTCGAGCCACTCCTTGAACAGCGCCTTCAGCTCGAGCGGGAGGCGCAGCATCGTATAGGCGGCGGTGACGGCGCCCGCGGCACGGCCACGCTCTAGGATCGCCTCCATCTCGCTGTCGTTGAGAGCCGGGATCATCGGCGCGGCCATGATCCCGGTCGGAATGCCGGCGCGGGCGAGCGCGGCGATGGTTTCGAGCCGCCGCTCCGGCGTCGAGGCGCGCGGCTCCATGACGCGCGCCAGCTTGCGGTCGAGCGTCGTGACCGACACCGCAACGACAGCGAGCTTTTCGGCGGCCATCGCGGCGAGGATGTCGATATCGCGCTGCACCAGCGCCGATTTGGTGACGATCGTCACCGGGTGGTGGAAATCGCGCAGCACTTCGAGGATCGAGCGGGTGATGCCGAGGCGACGCTCGGCCGGCTGGTAGGGGTCGGTGTTGCTGCCCATCGCCAGCGGCTTGCAGCTATAGCCCTTGCGCGACAGCTCGGCGGTCAAGAGCGCGGCGGCCTGCGGCTTGTAGAAGATGCGGCTTTCGAAATCGAGGCCGGGCGACAGGCCGAGAAAGGCGTGGCTCGGCCGCGCATAACAATAGACGCAACCGTGCTCGCAACCGCGATACGGGTTGATCGAGCGGTCGAAGCCGATATCGGGCGAGTTGTTGCGGGCGATGATCGTCCGCGTCGCGTCGACGCTCAGCTGCGTCTGCAGCGGCGCGGGGTCGGGATCGGCGGAGCCCCAGCCGTCGTCGAAGGCGACGCGCTCCTCGCGCTCGAAGCGTCCGGTGGCGTTGGTGACGGCGCCGCGTCCCTTGCGCGGCGGGGGGAGGGCCGGCATATCCATGCGGGCAAACCTAATCGATCGATGAGAACATTACAAGAACAAATATCGCTCTCAATCGTCATCCCGACGCTGAACGCGGCCGGGACGCTGGCGGATTGTCTGCAGCGCCTGGCGGGCTGCGAGATTGTCGTCGCCGATGGCGGCTCGGCTGACGCTACGGTCGCCGTGGCGCGCGGCGCCGGCGCCACGGTCGTCGAGGCGCCGCGAGGCCGGGGCAGCCAACTTGCCGCCGGAGCCGAGCCGGCGCGCGGCGAGTGGCTGCTCTTCCTGCATGCGGATTGCCGCCTGGAAGCGGGGTGGCGCGAGGCGGTCAGAGATTTTTGCGCGAACGAGGACCGCGCCGGGTATTTCGCCTTGGCGCTCGACGACAAGGCGCCGGCGGCGCGGCGGGTCGAGCGGCTCGTCGCCTGGCGCTCGCGCGTTCTGGGGCTGCCCTATGGCGACCAGGGGCTGCTGATCTCGCGGCGGCTCTACGATTCGGCCGGCGGGTATGCCCCCATCCCGCTGATGGAGGATGTCGAGCTGGCGCGCCGGCTCGGACGGCGGCGGCTTGCCCCGATCGGCGCGACGGTGACCGCGTCGGCTCGGCGCTACCGCGAGGGCGGCTATGTCGCGCGGCCGCTGCGCAACCTCGCCTGTCTTGGCCTCTATTTCGCCGGTGTCGCGCCGCGGCGGATCGCGCGGCTCTACGGGTGATGCGCCGGCATCTCGTGCTGTTCGTGCGGGCGCCGGAACTGGGACGCGGCAAGCGCCGCCTCGCCGCCGCGATCGGCGATGTCGCGGCCGTGCGCTTCGAGCGGCTGATGCTGGCGCGGCTGCGGCGCGAGCTGGGGCACGACCGGCGCTGGCGCCTGCGCCTTGCCGTGACCCCGGACCGAAAGCGGCCGCGCGGCGCGACCGGTCAGGGAAGCGGCGATCTCGGCGTCAGGATGCACCGCGCCCTCGCCGCCTGCCCGCCCGGCCCGGCGGTGCTGGTCGGCGCCGACATACCCAGGCTGACGGCGAACCATATCGCCGAGGCCTTCCGCCTGCTGGGCCGGCACGATGTCGTGTTCGGCCCGGCCGAGGATGGCGGGTTCTGGCTGATCGGCGCCCGCCATCGCCCGCCCCTCTTCCGGCACGTTCGCTGGTCGACCCCGCACGCTCTCGCCGATGCGCGCACCGGGCTGCCGAGACGGGTCTCGGTCGGGCTGGCGGCGCGGCTCGCCGATGTCGACGACGCCGAGCGCTATTTCTCCTGGAGACGCGGCATCAGCTCGACGAAATTGCAGGGCCGGAACCGGTTGTCGAGCTGATGCACGAGAATGCCGTCCCACCCGTCGCGGCAGGCGCCGGGCGAGCCGGGCAGCGCGAACAGGTAGGTGCCGCCGGCGACGCCAGCGGTGGCGCGGCTCTGGATCGTCGAGGTGCCGATCTTTTCGTAGCTCTGCCAGCGGAACAGCTCGCCGAACCCGGCGATTTCCTTCTCGTAGACGCGCTGGAAAGCCTCGGGCGTCACGTCGCGGCCGGTGACGCCGGTGCCGCCGGTCGAGATCACCACATCGATCTCGGGGTCGGCGATCCAGGCTTGGAGCTGGGCGACGATCGCGTCGAAATCGTCCTTGACGATCTTGCGCCGGACCACGTTGTGGCCGGCCGAAGCGGCGCGCTCGGCGAGCGTGTCGCCGGAGCGGTCGTCGGCCGCGGTGCGTGTGTCGGAGACGGTCAGCAGGGCGATATTGACGGCCAGAAAGGGCCGGTCGGGGCTGAGCGGCATGGGGTTTTACTCCGCGTCTAGTCGGGCCTTCAGCGCGAGGAGGTCGCGCCAGGCGTCGCGTTTGCGCTCCGGGCTGCGCAACAGGAAGGCCGGGTGAAACATCGGCAGGGTCGGCACCGGCGCGTCGAGGCCCGGAACGGCGAGGTCGAACCAGCGCCCGCGCAGCCGCGTGATGCCGTCGCTGACGGGCAGCAGCGTGCTCGCCGCGGTGCCGCCGGCCAGCACCAGCACCTTGGGCCGGGCCAGCGCGACGTGGCGCAGCACGAAGGGCAGGCAGGTGGCGATCTCGGCGGCGGTCGGCTTGCGGTTGCCGGGCGGCCGCCAGTAGATGACGTTGGTGATCTGCACCCCGTCGCGGTCCATCCCGATCGCCGCGAGCATGCGGTCGAGGAGCTGGCCGGCGCGCCCGACGAACGGCTTGCCGAGCCGGTCCTCGTCGGCGCCCGGCGCCTCGCCGACGATCAGCACGGGGGCGGCGGCGTTGCCGTCGACGAAGACCGTGTTGGTCGCGGTGCGCTTCAGCGGGCAATCGTCGAAATTATGGATCAGCTCGGCGAGCGCCTCGATCGTCTCCGCGCCGGCGGCGAGAGCCCGCGCCGATTGCGCCGCCTCGGCCAGCGATTCGGCGAGGGCGGTGGGCGGCTCGACCGCCGGCGGCCGGGCGCGCGGCTCTGGCGGCGACGGCGACGGCATCGGGGGCGGTGGCGGCGCCAGGCGATTCGGCGCCACGAGGTCGATCGCCTCGTCGGCGCCCATCTCGATCTGCCAGCGCAAGGCCGCCAGCGCATCCTGCATCGGCATCTGAGGACTTTATCACCGGCCCGCCTATATAATCGCCGCAAAACAGCGGGCTGAGGTGTGGCGGTGCCAGAGACCGAACGCGAGCGGATGGAATACGACGTGGTCGTCGTCGGCGCCGGTCCGGCCGGGCTGGCCGCGGCGATCCGTCTGAAGCAGCTCGCCGCCGAGGCCGGAAGCGAGCTGGCCGTCTGCGTTGTCGAGAAGGGTTCGGAGGTCGGCGCCCATATCCTGTCTGGCGCGGTGTTCGAAACCCGGGCGCTCGACGAGCTGATCCCCGACTGGCGCGAGCGCGGAGCGCCGCTCGACACGCCGGCGACCGACGACAATTTCCTGTACCTGACGCGGCGCCGCGCCTATCGCCTGCCGACCCCGCCGCAGATGCACAATCGCGGCAACTACATCATCAGCCTCGGCAATCTATGCCGCTGGCTGGCCGGACAGGCGGAGGAGCTGGGTGTCGAGATCTACCCGGGCTTCGCCGCCGCCGAGGTGCTTTACGACGGCGAGGGCCGGGTGAGCGGGGTCGCCACCGGCGATATGGGGATCGGCAAGGATGGCGAGCCGACCGCCAACTTCGCCCGCGGCGTCGAGCTCCACGCCCGCGAGACGCTGTTCGCCGAAGGCTGCCGCGGCTCGCTGACCAAGACGCTGATCCACCGCTTCAACCTGCGCGCCGGCCACGATCCGCAGACCTATGCGATCGGCGTCAAGGAGTTGTGGGAGGTCGCGCCGGAGCAGCGCCAGCCCGGCCGTATCGTCCACACGATCGGATGGCCGCTCGACACATCGACCTATGGCGGCTCGTTCCTCTATCACCTCGAAGGCGGCCAGGTCGCGGTCGGCTTTGTCGTCGGGCTCGATTACCAGAACCCGTTCCTGTCCCCGTTCGAGGAATTCCAGCGGTTCAAGACGCACCCCGCGATCCGTCCCACATTCGAGGGCGGGCGGCGCGTTTCCTATGGCGCGCGGGCGCTCAACGAAGGCGGGTTCCAGTCGATCCCGACGCTCGATTTTCCCGGCGGCGCGCTGATCGGCGACACCGCCGGCTTTCTCAACGTGCCAAAAATCAAGGGCAGCCATACCGCGATGAAATCGGGCATGGCCGGGGCCGAGGCCGTGTTCCGGCGGCTTAACGGCGACGCGGCGGCGACCGTCGCCGGCGCGATCCGGCAGAGCTGGGTGTGGGACGAGCTGTACAAGGTTCGCAACGTGCGGCCGAGCTTTCGCCTCGGCATGTGGGCCGGGCTCGCCTATTCGGCGCTCGACACCTACCTGTTCCGCGGGCGGGCGCCGTGGACGCTGCATCACCATCCCGACCACGACCGGCTGCTGCGCGCCGACCAGGCGCCGCGGATCGAGTATCCCCGGCCCGACGGCAAGGTCAGCTTCGACCGGCTCTCCTCGGTGTTCATCTCCAACACCAACCATGAGGAGAACCAGCCGCCGCACCTGAAGCTGCGCGATCCCGGCAAGGCAATTTCAATTAATTATCGCCTCTACGACTCGCCGGAACAGCGCTATTGTCCGGCAGGGGTCTACGAGATTGTGCAGCCTGACGGGACCGGAGAGCCGCGGCTGCAGATCAACGCGCAGAATTGCGTTCATTGCAAAACGTGCGACATCAAGGACCCGGAGCAAAATATCGATTGGGTCGTCCCGGAGGGGGGCGGCGGGCCAAATTATCCGAACATGTAGGCATGGCATTTAAGGGATTGGACAAGTGCGGATGGTGAAGTGTCGAAAATGGGCGCTGGCGGCCGCGCTAGCGGCGGGGATCGGCGTGGCGCAGGCGGGTTCCGCCGACAAGCCGGCGGTGAAGGATACCGACCACCTGACCGGCTATTACCTTGCCGGCAAGCATGCCCAGGCCCAGCGCGATTTCCTCGCCGCGGTTGGTTGGTACGAGAAGGCGCTGGCCATCGATCCGGGCTCGCCGGAGCTGCTCAGCCGCACGTTCCTGATGGAGATCAGCGTCGGCCGCTTCGACAAGGCGCGGGCGCTCGCCCCCGAGGCGCTCAAAGTCGACCCGAGCGATGCGATGCCGCAGCTCGTGCTGATGGCGACGCGGCTTAAATCCGGCGACAAGAAGGGCGCGCTGAAGGCCGCTACCGCCTTGCCGCAGGACGGGCTGCACCGCTTTGTCGCACCGCTCGCGCTCGCCTGGGCGCGGATCGCCAACGACGACCTCGCCGGGGCCGACACCGCCTTGCAAGGGCTCGACAAGTTCAACGGCTTTGCGCCGCTCAAGGAATTCCAGCTCGGCCTGCTCTACGATTTCGCCGGAAAGGCGCCGAAAGCCGAGGAGCACTACAACAAGGCGCTTGGCGCGGCCGGCCAGCTCAACTGGCGGCTGACCGACGCGGTGGCGAATTTCAAGGAGCGCCACGGCCACGCCAAGGAGGCGCATGAGCTGTATCAGCGCTTTATCAAGGACAATAGCGGCAGCGAGCTCGCCCAATCGGTGCTGGCGTCCCGACCGGCCGGCACTCCGGCCGCGACGGTACAGAGCCCGGCGGATGGCCTCGCCGAAGCCATGTTCGACCTCGCCAGCGTGCTGAACCAGGCGGAAACCGTCGACCTGGCGCTGATCTACGACCGCTTCGCGCTGGAATTGCGGCCGCGTTTCCCGCTCGCCCAACTGCTGCTCGCCGACGTGCTGAGCGCCGAGAAAAAGCCGGAGCTGAGCCTCGCGGTGCTGCAGGATATCCCCAAGAACTCACCCTATTCCTGGTCGGCGCAATTGCGCGGCGCCGCCAATCTCGATTCGCTCAACCGCACCGACGAAGCAATCGCCCAGCTCAAGCAGATGGCGCAGCAATCGCCGGAAATGGTGGGCGCGGACCTGGAACTCGGCGATTTGCTGCGCGAAAAGAAGCGCTTTGGCGAGGCGGTGACGGCCTATGACGAGGCGATCCACCGCGCCGCCGCCGCCGGACAGCCCGAGCGCTGGGCGATGTTCTACGACCGCGGCGTCGCGCTCGAGCGCTCGCACCAGTGGGAGCGCGCCGAGCACGACCTGCTTCACGCGCTGCAGCTCAAGCCCGACCAGCCGATGGTGCTCAACTATCTCGGCTATTCATGGATCGACCGCGGCCAGAACCTCGACCGCGGCGTCAAGATGATCGAGAAGGCGGTCGAGCTCCGGCCCGATGACGGCTACATCATCGACAGCCTGGGCTGGGCGCATTACCGCATGGGCGATTACGCCGGCGCGGTGCGCTACCTCGAAAAGGCGATCGAGCTGGTGCCGGAGGATCCGACGATCAACGACCACCTCGGCGATGCCTATTGGCAGGTCCAGCGGCTGACCGAGGCGCGCTATCAATGGCGCCGGGCGCTGCAATTCGGCCCCGAGGAAAAGGAGATAAAGCCGATCGAGGCCAAGCTGGAACACGGCGTGACCAACCCGCAGCACTCGGAGCGCGGCGGCTGAACCGGTCCTTCTTCGCTCCGGCCAAGATCAACCTTTACCTGCACGTCACCGGCCGCCGCGCCGACGGTTACCACCTGCTCGACAGCCTGATCGCGTTTGCCGATATCGGCGACCGGGTCACCGCCGCGCCCGCCGAGACGCTGTCCCTGAGCGTGACGGGGCCGGAAGCCGGCGCGCTCGCGGGGCTCGGGGACGACAATCTGGTGCTGCGCGCCGCCCGCCACCTCCAGGCCCGCGCCGGTATTCGCGCCGGCGCGGCGCTGACCCTCGACAAGCATCTGCCGGCCGCCTCGGGGATCGGCGGCGGATCGAGCGACGCGGCGGCGGCGCTGCGCGCGCTGGCCGATCTCTGGAGGTGCCGGATCGACCCGCGCGAGCCGGCGACCGCGTCCTGGGCCGCGGAGCTGGGCGCCGATGTCCCCGCCTGCCTCGCGGCGATGCCGCTGCGCATCGGCGGGATCGGCGAAATCCTCGAACCGTCCGGGAAGCTGCCCCCGCTCGGCATCGTGCTCGCCAACCCTCGCCGGGAGCTGCCGACCGCCGCCGTATTCCGCGCGCGCCATGGCGAATTCGGTGCGCCGGCGCCGCCGCGCGGCACCGCCGATCCGATCGACTGGCTTCAAGCCTGCCGCAACGACCTGACCGCGGCGGCGATCGGGCTGGCGCCGGAAATCGCCGACATGCTCGCCCGTCTCGCCGGGCTTCCCGGCGCGAGCCTCGTCCGAATGAGCGGCAGCGGCGCGACCTGTTTCGCGCTGTTCGCGGACCGCGCGGCGGCCCAGCGCGGCGGCGCTTCGCTCGCGGCGGAGGAGCCCGGATGGTGGGTGCGGGCCGGCGCCCTGCTCGGCGATCAGCCGGCGGCTTGAGGGAGCCCGACCGAATTTTGGCTCGGGGCCGGATTGGGCGGGGCGGCCGGCAGCACGGCCGGCTCGTGGATCGAGCCGGCCGCCGAAGCCGCCGCCGCGTCGGCGCCCCCGCGGTCGTCGGCCGAGAACTGGCGATAGAGCTCGTCGGCCCGCTTGGTGGCGGCCTCGTCGCCGCGGCCGGCGGCGGCGCGGTACCAGGCATAGGCGGTCATCGGCGACTTGATCGTCCCTTGCCCGCCTTCGCACAGGATCGCGTAATTGACCATCGCCGGCACCACGCCCTGCTCGGCGGCGCGCAGATACCAGCGGGCGGCGGAGACCATGTCCTGCGGCGTCCCGCGCCCATCGGCATAGGAGAGGGCCAAATTGTACTGCGCCGCCGGATAGTTCCGCGACGCGGCGCTGTGGTACCAGATCAGCGCCTCGTTCATGTTCTGCGGGATGCCGAGCCCGCGCTCGTAAAGCACCGCGAGATTGTACTGCGCCGCGATATTGCCGTTGATCGCCGCCTCGCGAAACCAGGTGGCCGCGGCGGCATAATCCTTGGCCACGCCATCGCCGCGGGCAAAGAGAACCGCGAGCGCATATTGGGCGCTGCTATCCCCGGTTTTGGCTTGAGCGGTCAGCGCCGCGACCCGGTCCGGGGCGGATGGCGCCGCCGGCGGGACCGGTGCGACGGCGGCGACCGGGCTTGGCGGCGGCGCGGCGGGCAGCGCGAGCGGCGGTTTGGCCGGTGCGGCAAAGCCGGAGACGATCTCGCCGCGGTACAGTATGGCCAGCACCGCGGCCAAGGCCACCGCCGGGATCGCCCAGCGCCATACCCGGCCGCCGCGCCGCTGCGGAAATGGCGTATCCCGCAGCGTCGCGAGCTTGCCGCGCCGGGCAGCCGCCGGACGCAGCTTGACCGGGGCGGGCGGCAGGCTCGTTCGCGGCGGCGCCGGAACCGAGGCGATCAGGTGCCGCGGCAGCGGTGCGATGGCGCGGCCATAGCGCGGCGCCCGCGGAGACGGAGGTGGCGAAACCTCCGGCGCGGGCTCGTCGAAAATCGACAGCGCGGTATTGCCCACGACGCCGCCAAGCGACGGCTCGTTGCCGTTCGCCGCGGCGGGCGCCGCCGCCTGCATCCTGGCGGCGGCCGCGGGCGGTTCGAGAAAATCGGGTTCATCCGCCTCGAACTCGACAAACTGAATGTCGCGCCACCGCGGCGCGTGGGGCGCGCGGGCGGTAGGGTTCGGACCGGCGGCGGGGGAATTCCGCGGTTCGGACATCGGGGGCGGACTTTCGTCTCGGGCGAGCGTCGTCGGGTTATTCAATGCCTTGCACTTGCGGGATGCAAGCCGATCCGCGAACGCCGCTTGGCTTTTGTTGAGCACAACGGATCAGAAGGTCGGCACGGTGTTAGAGGGGCATGGCATGCCAATACGATCCCGTCCTTGACAAGCCGGGCCTCAGCAGCGGAACGCCGTGGAGCGAGGAAGACGACCACGACATCCGCTGGGCTGCGGAACATGGCGGTTCGGTAGCGGGAATGGCGGTATTTCTGTGCCGCTCACGCCGAGAGATATGCCTGCGCATGAAAGAGCTGGGCCTTGAGGGAGGCTAGAAGCGATAGCCTCTTGTACGTTGCCAGTCACATGCATAGCTTACTTTCATCGTTGGTTTTCCCTGGTGAGCACCGACGGCTGAGAGACGCTACCGCGCTCCCGCTCGAACTGGCGGGGCGGCGTGGTGGCACACAAAAGCACTCCCCATCCTTTGGAATACTGCCTGGCTCGCGCGGAATATTGCGAGGCTCAGGCCGACGCGGCGCTAACGGCCAGAACCAGGGAAATCTTCCTTGGCCTGGCGGAAACATGGCGCGGCCTCGCAAAAGAGAGCGAGACCAGCTCTTTTACCCCGGTAGGCCGGTCACTACGCCCCTCGCCTCGATAACTGAGACGGTACCATGAAGACGGCCGGCGAATTCCGCGCCGAAGCGGCGCGACTGCGGGAACTTGCGAAGACGGTGGACCAGGATGAGTTGCGGGACGCGATCCTGGAACTGCTCGACGAGGTGGAACGCTACCTCCGACACCTGGAAAATGGATCGTCCTGAGCAGCTTGCCGATCATATAAGCGGCCCGGGCCGATGGCGACCCTCTACAGCCGCGCAGCCTTGCTCATCAATTCAGCGTGCTTGTGGCCGGGATCGAGGATATACCGCGAGTGCGGTTCCATGACCTGAGACACAGCCATGCGACGCACGTGAGCGGGCGACCCTAACTCCTTGAAATGGTGGGGCGTAGCCAAGAGGTAAGGCACCGGATTTTGATTCCGGCATTCGGAGGTTCGATCCCTCCCGCCCCAGCCACTCTTACCCGCGGCTACGAAAGCCCCGGCTTTGCCGCCGGCGCGTCGCCGTTGCCCCCCGCGGCGTCAAAGCCCGGTGCCGCGGCCTCGGTGGCGACGGTCTTTATCTTTTCCGACACGCTGCGCACCGCGTCGGTGGCGGCCTCTTGTGTCAATCCTTCGCGCTCGGCGAGGTTTTTCGCCTGCTGGACCACCTGGCCTGCCGCCTCGGTGGCGGTCTGCTTCAGGGCGTCGCTGGTCTCGCCCATCAGCTGGTCCTCGGCCTCCGTCGAGGGCAGCGCCGCGGCGAACGCGGCGCCGAGCGCGAGCCCGATCGCGGCGACGAGCAGCGGCTGCTCGTTGAGCAGGGCCGTCGCCTGGTCCTTGAGCTGACGGGCCGCGCCGGTCGTCTGGTCGCGAGCCATGGCGGCGGCGGCGCTGACCTGGTCGGCGATCCCCGAAGCGGTTTCCCGAGCGATCGCGAGCGTGTCCTCGGCCGTCTCGCGGACCGTCCCGACGGTGTTGCCGACGGTATCGCGCACCGACCCGGCGGCGGACGCGACCGCACCGGTGACGCGATCCGCGGTCGAGGACGCGGTCTCGCCAAGGCGATCCGCGGCTCCGACCTCATCCCGCCGCACCGCGACGCGGGGGCTTCCGGTCTCGGCAGCGGAGGCGAGATAGCGATTGAGGCCGGTCTTTTCCGACAGGAACATCATGCACCCCGCCCCGATCAGCAAAGCCGGGATCGGGTTGTCGCGCGACGCATTGCTGAACGACCGGAAAAACGTCGATCCGCCGCTTTTGGTGTAGGTCAGCATTTCGTCGATGATCTGTCCGGGCGAAAGCCGGCCGTTCAGCTCGTCGAGATCGGCGGCCAGCCGGTGGCGGGCGCGCTCGGCTTCGCGCGCATATTCCCGCGAGCCGGCGTTGTCATCCCAATCTATCGTCATCACACATGCTCCTTCGCGACCGAAATATCGGCCTTGACCTGATCGATGGTGCGGGTCGGAAGCAGGGTCGGCTGCTTCAGGTTGCGGATGCCCTTGAGCACCAGCGCCGCCGCGATGAGGACCACGATCCCGCCGACCAGCAGCAGGCCCCACCGCTCCGGCAAGCCGGCCCGAGCCAGCCATGCAACCACACAAAGAAGCAGCAGAAAGAGACCCGGGAGAAACAGCACCGCGGCGACGCCGATCAGCGTTCCGCCGCTCGCCGCCTGAGAAACCTTTTCCCCGAGCTCGGCTCGCGCCAATCGGATTTCGGTCTGCACCAGGTAGGCGAGATCGGAAACGATCCGCGTCAAGACCGAGGTCAGCGGATGGTTTGTGTCGCGGGCGTTCATGACTGGCTACGCTCCTCGGCGGGCCGGTGCGTCGCCGAGCTCTTCAGAAAGCGCGCGAGCGCGAACCCCGCGGCGACCGCGCCGCCGAAAAACAGGACCGGCTGCGACCGCGCGAGGTCGCTGGCGTCGCGAAGCAGCCCATCGACGCCGCGGTTGCCGAGCGTATCCGACAGTTGCTCGACCTTCTGCGCGGCGGTGCGGATGGACTGGGACGCCTTTGGCGATTGCCCCTCAAGCTCCGTGGCCGCGCCGTCCATGGCGTGGGCAAAGTGCCGAAGCGCCTCGACCCCGCGGGTCTTCTGCGCCTCGGCCGTCTTGCTCAGCTCGTGACCGATGTCGGTGACCAGCTCCGTGGCCTGCTCCATCACCGCCTCTCCGGCGCTTTTGGCAGTGTCGGTCACCTGCGTCGACAGGGTTCGCGTATCCCGTGTCACTTCCCATTCCGGGCGCGACGCCGGCGTAGCGGAGGCAAGAGTTGTTTCGCTTGATTCGATTGACTTTTTATCGGAAGAGCCGAGGCTGTCCATTTTCTGTACCCCGAAATTTGGCTTACTTAAAAACAGACTCTTCCCAAATGAGTTCCTTTGTATTTCGCCGATTACCTCAAAAGTAGGCCGCAGAAACCTATAGTAGTTTAACAGCGAATTCTTTCATTCACTGAGATGCGGGCCCGACCTCGGCGTCTGGCGCTCGGTTTCAGCGTTGAGCTTGGCGCCGACCAGGATGACGATCACCGAAATCCACATCCACATCATGAAGCCGATGACGGCCCCGAGCGAGCCGTAGGTCTTGTTGAAGCTGCCGAAATTCGACGCGTACCAGGAAAAGAGCGCGGATGCGGCGAGCCAGCCGAGAGCGGCGAACGCGCTTC
>DASUIE010000051.1:0-7106 GCA_036273175.1 Allostellaceae bacterium | reverse complement strand
CCGGCATTGTTGTTGGCGAGGTTGCGGATCGTCGCGGTGCGGTCGTCGGCGGAGATGCCGGTCGACGTGCCGTGCCGGTAGTCGACCGAGATCGTAAACGCGGTGCCGTGGATCGCGTCGTTGTCGGCGACCATCGGCGTCAGGCCGAGTTGCCTCGCCTTCTCGCCGGTGACCGGGGCACAGACGATGCCGCAGGTGTTGCGGATGATGAACGCCATCTTCTCCGGCGTCGCATGGACGGCGGCGATGATCAGGTCACCCTCGTTCTCGCGGTCGTCATCGTCGGTGACGACGACGATCTCGCCCTTGGCGAAAGCCTCGATGGTATCGGCGACGTCCGCTTGCGACACGCTTCCCGTTCTCCTGTCCGCCTACTCTAGCCCGTGCGCGGCGAGGAAATGCGGGTTTCCCTCGCGCAGCTTGAGGATGGTCAAGCGCCACAGTATCGCGCGCGCCGCGCGCTCCCGCGACTCCGATGTTTCGAAGGCTCCACTGCGCAGATCGGCGGCAAGGCGGGAAAGCTCGACCGGCTCGCCGTAGAGTTCGGCAAGCATCGCGGCAATCTCGGCGCGGGGGGAATCGCCGTTCGCCGCCTCGCGGGCGGCGATCGCCATCGAGGTCGCGGCGAGGCGGAGGTCGGGATGGCGCGCCTCGGGGACGAGCGGCAGGATGTCATCGAGCAGCAGGCGGCGGGCGAGCGCCATCAGATCGTGACCGGTCGGCAGGTCGCGCATCAGCCGGGCCTCGCATCCGGGTCGAGGAGCCACAGCAGCTCGAACTCGCATTCGGTGGCCCGCCGCCCGGTGATCGCGCGGGCGAGGCTCTGCTCGCCGCCGAGGATATAACGGTCGCTCTGCTGCAGGGCGACAACGGCCCAGCGGATATTGGCGACGATCTCCCAGAAGCGCAGCCGCTCCGGGTCGATCCGCCGGCCCGACTCCGCCTCGTAGCCGCGGTAAAGGTGCTCGCGGTCGGCAATCCCGCCGGCCTCGCGGTCGAGCCGGGCGAAGCGCCAGCCTTTGCAGCAGAACCAGGCGAGGTCCTCGTCCGGGTCGCCCCAGCCGGCGAACTCCCAGTCGAGGATGCCGGAGAGCTCGGTGCCGTCGACGAGGTAGTTGCCGGTGCGGAAATCGCGGTGGCACAGCACGGGAGGCAGCGGATCGGGCAGATGCGTCTCCAGCCAGCGCAGCCCCCATTCGAGCACCGGCCGCGGCTGGCGGGTGTCGAGATAGGCGCGGAAGGCGGCGATCTGCCCCTCCGGCCCGCGGTCGGGCGGCAGGAAATCGAGACCGCGCACGCGCTGCATGCGCGCGATCTCGGTTCCGAGCCGGGCGGCGAGATCGGGGAGGATCGGGTCGAGCGCCGGGTCCCGGGTGATGACCCGCCCGATCGCGTGGCCCGGCAGCCGCCGCATCACGAAAAACGGGCGGCCGATCGCCGCCGGATCGGGGCAGACATAGAGCGGCTCGGGTACGGCGACGCCGGCGGCGAACACCGCCCGGAGCACCTCGAATTCCTGTGGGCGGGAGAGGCTCGCCGGGACGCCGGTCGGCGAATCCGTGCGCAGGACGAGCCGTTGCGGCGCGCCGTCGAAGCTGGCGTCGAACCCCCAATTCTGCTGGATCGCCCCGCCTTCGAGCAGGGCCATCTCGCCGATCTCGACCGTTCGCGCCCCGCTTGCCTCGGCGAGAAACCGCGCCAGCCGGTCAGATCGCGGCGACGCCGTGGCCGCCATCGACCGCGATCACCGCGCCGGTCACATAGGCGCTTGCCGGGGACGCAAGAAACAGGAGGGCGCCGCCGAGATCCTCGACCTGGCCGACCCGCTTCATCGGCACCCGCGCGGCGAGCTTCAGCCCGGCCTCGCTTTCGAGGAAGTCGCGGTTGAAATCGGTCCCCACATAGCCGGGCGCAATCGCGTTGACGAGGATGTTGTACCGCGCCAGCTCCATCGCCATGCCGGCGGTCAGGTGCGCGAGCCCGGCCTTGGCGGCGAGGTAGCTCGGCACCCGCGCGATCGTGCGGTGGCTCAGCACCGAGGCGATGTTGACGATACGGCCGCCGCGCTTTTTCGCGACCAGGTACGCGGCGAACTCGCGCGCCGCCCAGAACGCGCCCTTGAGGTTGGTGTCGATGACATGGTCCCAATCCGCCTCGGTGTGGTCGAAGAACGGCTTGGAGACGACGACGCCGGCATTGTTGACGAGGATCGAGACCGGGCCGAGCTTGTCCTCGGTCGCTTGGAGCGCGGCGGCGATGCTGTCTCGGCTCGTCACATCGCAAGACACCGCGAGGCATTTGCCGCCGGTCTTCCCGATACCCGCCGCGACCTCGGCCAGCACCTCCTGCCGCCGCGCGGCGAGGGCGACATTGGCGCCGGCGGCGGCGAGCACCTCGGCCAGATGCCGCCCGATCCCGCTCGACGCGCCGGTGACGAGCGCGACCTCGCCGGTGATGTCGAAACTTGGAACCGCCGTCACGGAGAAATGTCCTTCGCCTGTTCGCGCAGCGCGTATTTCTGGATCTTGCCGGTCGAGGTCTTCGGCAGCGGGCCGAAGACGACGTGCTTCGGCGCCTTGTAATGCGCCATCCGCTCGCGGCAGAAGGCAATGATCTCGCCGGGCTCCGCGGCGGCATCGGTCTTGAGGGTGATGAAGGCGCAGGGCGTCTCGCCCCAGAACGGGTCGGGGCGCGCGACGACCGCCGCCTCCATCACCGCCGGGTGCCGGTACAACACCTCCTCGACCTCGATCGACGAGATGTTTTCCCCGCCCGAGATGATGATGTCCTTGGAGCGGTCCTTGATCTCGACATATCCGTCGGGATGCATGACCGCGAGGTCGCCGGTGTGGAACCAGCCTGACGCGAACGCGTCGCCGGTCGCCTTGGGATTCTTCAGGTAGCCCTTCATCAGCGTGTTCGAGCGCAGGACGATCTCGCCGATGGTCTCGGCGTCGGGCGGCACATCCGCCATCGTCGCCGGATCGACGACGCGCTGTCCGTCGAGCATGACGTGCCGGACTCCCTGCCGCGCCATCTTCTCGACCCGGCCGGGGAGCGGCAACTCGTCCCACTCGTCCTGCCAGGCACAGACCGTGGTCGGGCCGTAGCTTTCGGTGAGGCCGTAGAGATGGGTCACGCGGAACCCCATCCGCTCCATCGCCTCGATCACCGCGCCGGGCGGGGCGGCGCCGCCGGTCGAGACCTCGACGACGTGATCGAAGCGGCGCTTCGCCGAATCTGGCGCGTGGACCAGCATGTTGAGGACGATTGGCGCGCCGGCCATGTGCGTCACGCGATGCTTGGCGATCGCCGCGAAGATCGGCGCGGGGTCGACCCGGCGCAGGCATACATGCGTCCCGGCGATGGCCGACAGCGCCCAGGTATAGGTCCAGCCGTTGCAATGGAACATCGGCAGGGTCCACAGGAACACCGAATGCCGGTCCATGCCGAAGGTGATCGCGTTGCCGAGCGCATTCAGGAACGCGCCGCGGTGGTGATAGACGACCCCCTTGGGGTTGCCGGTCGTGCCCGAGGTGTAGTTGAGCGCGATCGGCGCCCATTCGTCTTCGGGCGGCGACCAATCGGCCTCGGGGTCGCCCTCGGCGAGGAAATCCTCGTATTCGACCGTGCCGAGCGTGGTCCCGCCGATCTCGACCAAAGGGATTTTCAGGTTGAGCTTCGCGATCGCCGGCGCGAACTCATGATCGACGATCAGCAGCTTGGCCTCGCCATGGCCGAGGATGAACGCGATCGTGGCCGGGTCGAGGCGGTAGTTGAGCGCGTTCAAGACGCCGCCGGCCATCGGCACGCCGTAATGCGCTTCCAACAGTGCCGGCACGTTCGGCGCCATCACCGAGACCGTGTCGCCCCGGCCGATCCCGCGCTTGCGCAGCGCGTCGGCGAAGCGGCGGCAGCGGGCGTAGAACTCGCGGTAGGTGAAGCGGCGGTCGTCGTCGATCACCGCGACGCGGTCGGGATAAATGGCCGCGGCGCGGGCGAGGAAATTGAGCGGGGTCAGCGCGGTGAAATTCGCTTCGTTCCGACCGAGAAAGGGCGCGTCGTAGGGATGGTCGCTCATGGCGCCATCCTCCCGACACCGGCGCTGGGGGTCAAGTCGAGAGGGGCTAGTGGTTCGGCGGGGGAATTTGCGCTTCGGGCGGCACCGCGTCCGCACCCGTTCGCGGAGCCGAATGATGCGCGGGCCGGCGCGAGATAGTGAGGCCCCGACTGATCGCCCGGCTCAACGCGATGATGCCGACGGAGACGATTGCGGCGATGATCACCGTCTCGATGAAGATGCCCATGCGCACCTCCCTGTGCTTGGCGGCTTATAGATCGATCCAGAACAAGAGCTTGGTTTTGCCGTCCGCCGGATAGCCGTGCTCGAAGACGCCGCCATTGGCAACAATTACGCGGCGGGACGGCTCGTTGTCGTCATCGCAGGTGATCTGGAGCCGGGTCAGTCCCGCCTCGCGCGCGACCGGGAGCATCAGCGCCAACGCCCGCGTCGCATAGCCGCGCCGCCGCTTCCACGGCACCACGGCATATCCGATATGGCCATGGACGTGCGGCGGCAGCTCGTTGCTGCCGCGCCAATAGCGGAGGTTGATCGCTCCGCAGAATTCGCCGTCGTCGAGCCAGAACACCGCCCCGGGAAGACGCGGGACGATCGCGCCGCTCGCGGTCTGGATCGTGCCGTCCTGGCGGGTCAGCTCGGTGAGGAAGGCGGTCGCGTTTGCGCGGAGCGCGGCGAGCTGGCTGCCGCTGACGTTTTGCGTCGTGCTCGGCGACCACCCGGCCTCCAGTGCCGCTGCGTATTGCGGCAGCCCGGCGAGGCTGGGCGGGACGAGCCGAAGAGTCATGCCCCCATGAGGCGCGCGATGCGCTCGCGGTGCCAGGTCGCGTCGCCGTAAGCGACCTCGCTCGCCTTGGCCCGCTTCATGTAGAGGTGGAGGTCGTGCTCCCAGGTCATGCCGATGCCGCCGTGGAGCTGGATCCCCGAATTCGACACCTTGCGGCTCGCATCGGAGGCATAGGATTTCGCCATCGACACGGCGAGCGGCGCGTCCGCCTCGTTCCCGTCGACCGCCCAGGCGGCGTAATAGGTCAATGACTTGGCGTTCTCGACCTCGACCAGCATGTCGGCGCATTTGTGCTTCACGCCCTGGTAGCTGCCGATCGGCTTGCCGAAGGTCTCGCGCAGCTTGGCGTATTCGACGGTCATGTCGAGCACCCGCTGCGCCCCGCCGCACATTTCGGCCGACAGCGCGACCGAGACGATGTCGAACACCCGCGACAAGGCGGGCCAGCCGCCGTGCAGCTCGCCGAGCAGCGCCCCGCCGGGCACGGCGACATTGTCAAAGCGCACCTCGCAGAGCTTTCGCGTCTCGTCGATCGAGGGCATCAGGGCGATCGAGACTCCCGCCGCATCCCGCGGGACGACGAACAGGCTGACGCCGTCTTCGAGCGTGGTTCCGTCCCGCGTGCGCGCGGCCACGACGAGACTATCGGCGAGATGCGCGTCGGGGACGAAGAGCTTGGTGCCCGACAGCGTATACCCTCCCTGCCCCGGCCGCGCCGCGAGGGTGACGCCGGCGGCGTCCCAGCGCGCGGTAGGCTCGGTCGCGGCGAGCGTCGCCCTGAGCGCGCCTTCGGCGATGCGCGGCAGGTATTCGCGCCGCTGCGCCGCGCTCCCGGCCTCGCGGATCGCCAGCCCACCCAACAGCGTCGCCAGATACGGGCCCGGCATCACCGCGCGGCCCATCTCCTCCATCAGCACGATCAGGTCGGTGAGGCCGAGGCCGATCCCGCCGTCATCCTCGGCGAACAGGATGCCGAGCCAGCCCTGCTCGGCGATCTGCGCCCAGAATTCGGGGGTCACCGCCGCTTCCGTCGCCATCCGCTCACGGACGTATTTGGTGGTGCAGGCGGCATCGAGAAACTTGCGCGCCGTGTCGCGCAGCAATTCCTGCTCGTCGCTAAAGCCGATATCCATCTATCCGACCCTCGATGCGATGTGGCGGTGGCGCCGCCGATAGTGGGTGACGGGCTGCGGACAGCCGGACTGCAGCAGCACCTCGGCCGGCACATTATAGTCGCGCGCGACCGTGCCGCCGTCGCGCAGGCCGCACGCCTCGCGCTGCACCATGAACATCCAGAGGGCCTTCCCCGCCTTCCTCACCAGGTGGCGGCGCGCCTGGTCGGCCGATGGGTGGGTGGCGTCGAACTCCCGCAACTCGTCGAGCGCCGTTTCCAGCGCCCGCCCCATCCGCCCGAGCGCGGCGGCCTGCTCCTGGACGAGCTCGTAGCCGAGAACGTCGAGCGGCGTGTCTGGAGAGCCGGGGCTCGGCACTTCCCTACCCCTTCGGCAGGCCGAGCACGCGCTCGCCGATGATGTTGCGCTGGATCTCACTGGTGCCGCCGGCGATCGTGTATTGCCGCGAACCCATCACTCGGTGCGCCCAGCGCGAGGCGTCGGCGACCGCCTCGGTCGGGCCGTCGATGGTCGCGTAGGGGCCGAGAAGGGTCGACGAGGCGTCGGCGATGCGCTGCGCCAGCTCGGAGCCGAACAGCTTGAGGATCGAGCCTTCCGGTCCCGGCGGCTCGCCGCGCAAGCGCCGGCTGAGACCCCTGAGGCGCGTCACCTTGAGCGCCTGCGCGTCGATCGCGAGCTGGGCGATCATCTGCCGGATATGGGTCTGGTCCCAGGACGGCTCCTGACGGTTCGGGAACGTCTTGGCGATCTCGACGAGGCGGGCGATCTGCGCGGCATGGTCGCGGCCGCCGGCGCCGCCGCGCTCGAACATCAGCGTCGTGATCGCGACCTTCCAGCCCTCGTTGATCTTGCCGACCACATTCTCCTTCGGAACCTTGACGTCCTCGAAGAAGACCTCGTTGAAATGCCGGTGCCCGTTGAGGAGCACCAGCGGGCGCACCGTGATGCCCGGCGTCTTCATATCCACGAGCAGGTAGGTGATGCCGTGATGCTTTGGCTTGTCGGGGTCGGTGCGCACCAAGAGAAAGCACCAATCGGCAAAATGCGCGCCCGAGGTCCACACTTTCTGCCCGTTGACCAGGAAATGGTCCCCCCGGTCGATCGCGCG
>DASUIE010000050.1:0-37365 GCA_036273175.1 Allostellaceae bacterium | reverse complement strand
GCCAGTCGTCGCCGCCATAGGGCATGGTGGTCCTTCCTAATTCGCCGCCGCCGCCATCTTTGAGCCTTTGAAGGCCGGCATCACCTCCTTGGAGAACCGGTCGAGGTCTTCGAGCTGGATGTCGAGCGGGGTGCCGAGCGGGGTCGCGCAGATCACCCGGTCGATGCCGGGATAGCGCTTTTCGATCGCCTTGAGCTGCTCGATGATGTCCGCGGGCGTGCCGGCGAGGAAGCCGCCGGCCTTCACCGCGTCCTCGATCCCGGGGAGCTTGGCCGTGCCGGCCAGCGCGGGGTCGCGCATCGCGGCGATCTGCTCGTCGGTGAGCGCGCGCACGAGGCGCAGCTCACCGAACATCTTCATGTTCTCCTCGTAATGCGGGGCGGCCTCGCGGATCGCCTGCTCCTTGCTCGACGAGATGTGGAACTGGTAGCCAAAGGCCATCCGCTCGCCGAGTTCGAGCTTGATGCCCCGGCGCGCATAGGCGGCCTGGAACCCGATCATGTGCCGTTCCACCGCGCCGCCCTCGGCCGAGCCGCCGCCGATGACGCCGTTGATGCCGTGCTTGGCCATGAAGTCGAAGGCGCGCTCGGAACCGCTCTGGATCGGCTGCCAGCACTCGACCGGATACCGCTCCGGCGCCGGCACCAGGGTGATCTCCTTCAGCGTATAGCCGCGATAGGGGACCTCCGGCGGGATCGTGTAGTACTTGCCCTTGTGCGAGAACGGCTTGCCCTCGAAGGATTTGAACAGGATGTCGACGCCTTCCTCGAAGATTTCGCGATTCGCGTCCTGGTCCATCAGCGGCGAGCCGAAGGTCTCGACCTCGCGAGTGTGGTATCCGCGCGCGACGCCGAAGATCACCCGCCCGCCGGTGAGGATGTCGGCCATCGCGTAATCCTCCGCGAGGCGTAGCGGATGCCACATCGGGACGACGTTGAAGCCGCAGCCGATCTTGATATTCTTGGTCACGCCGCAAAGGTGCATGGCCATCATCAAGAGGTTCGGGATCAGCTCCGTGCCCTCGGGCTGGAAGTGATGCTCGGCCATCCAGAAGGTGTTGAAGCCGCGCTCGTCCATGCACTTGGCGTAGCTGACGACCTTGTGCATCGCCTTGGCCAGTTGCTCCTTGGAGTAGCTGCGATCGTTGATCGGCGTTCCCTTGTAGCCAAGGTTCTCCATGTCGGCGGTGCCGTAATAGGAGCTGTCGAACTTTGTGATCATCGGGGGGCCCTCGCGAGGTTTGTCTCAGCGATTATCACGTCTGGCCCGGTTTATCCCGTGCAAATATCGGGTGGCGGTGCGATCCTGACGGGCGATGAATTCGCCATCGTCGGTTCGCGGGCCGGGCATCGGCGCCTCGCTGACGCGCAAGGAAGACGACCGCCATCTGCGCGGCCGCGGCGAGTTCGTCTCCGACATCCGCATGCCCGGCCTCGCCACGGTCGTGATTCTGCGCAGCCCGCATGCCCACGCGCGCATCCGCGGGATCGCCGTGCCGCCCGGCGCCGAGGGCCGCGTCTTCACCGCCGCCGATCTGCCGCGGATGCAGCCGATCCGCATCGTCACCCACGCGGCCGGCGCGAAATCGCCGGCCTGGCCGCCGCTCGCGACCGACAAGGCGCGCTATGTCGGCGAGGCGATCGCCGCCTGCGTCGCGCCGAGCCGGGCCGAGGCCGAGGACCTCGCCGCCGCGGTGACGGTCGATTACGAGCCGCTCGACGCGGTCGTCGACCCGACCCAGGCAACGGGTGGCGCCCTCGTCCACGAGAGCTGGGGCGACAACCTTTTTATCGAGCGGACGATGACCGCCGGCGACATCGAGGCCGCGGCGCGCGCGGCGGCGGTCACCGTCACGCGCGAATACCGCATGCACCGGCAATCGGGCTCGCCGATGGAGGGGCGGGCGGTGCTGGCCTATCGCGACCACCGTCTCGACGAGGTCGTGGTCTACGCCTCGACGCAGACGCCGCATACGGTGCGCGTCGCGATCGCCGAGACGCTGGGCATCGAAGAGCGGCGGCTGCGCGTCGTCGCGCCCGATGTCGGCGGCGGGTTCGGGCCAAAGGCACGGCTCTATCCCGAGGAGATCATCCTCGCGGCGCTGGCGCTGGAACTCGACCATCCGGTGCGCTGGGTCGAGGACCGCGGCGAGCACCTGCTGACCGCCGCGCATTGCCGCGACCACCACTACAAGCTGACCGCCTATGCCGATGGCGAGGGCCGCATCCTCGGCATCGACACCGATATCGTCGTCGATGCCGGCGCCTATGGGCTGTGGCCGCAAGGTCCGTACCAGGAAGCCAACATGGCGGCGCGCACCCTGCCCGGCCCCTATACGCTCAAGAATTACCGCGCGCGCACCGTCACGGTCGCCACCAACAAAGCCCCGCTCGGCCCCTATCGCGGGGTCGGCAGGCCTGGCGCGTGCTTCGCGGTCGAGCGGACCATCGACGAGGTCGCCCGCGCGGTCGGGCGCGACCCGGTCGAGGTGCGCATCGCCAACATGATCCCCTCCGCCGAGATGCCGTACACCTCGGTCACCGGGATGCATTACGACACCGGCGACTACCCGGCCTGCGTGCGGCTCTGCGCCGAGCTCTTGGCGATCGACCGGGTGCGCGAACGGCAGGATCGCGGCGAGCCCGACGGGCGGATGATCGGCATCGGCTTCGCCAGCTTTACCGAGCAGACCGCGCACGGCGCCGCCGAGTTCGCCTCGCGCGGCGCCGCCGTGATCCCGGGCTATGAGAGCTGCACCGCCCGCATCCTCACCGATGGCAGCGTCGTCTTGATGGTCGGCATCCAGTCGCACGGCCAGGGCCTCGAAACGACGCTGTCGCAGATCGCCTATCACGAGCTCGGCATCGACCCGTCGCGGATTTCGGTGCGGCACGGCGACACCGAGAGCACCGCGTTCGGCTTTGGCACTTTCGCCTCGCGCAGCATGGTGATGTCGGGCGGCGCGGTGGCGCGGGCGAGCCGTATCTTGCGCGAGAAGCTGGTGCGGATCGGCGCGCACCTGCTGCAATGCGATGTGGCCGAGGCGCGCTGCGCCGACGGCGTCGTGCGCGGCCCGCAAGGCTCGGTGACGATCGCCGAGATCGCGAAGGTCGCGCATCTGCGTATGGACGGGCTGCCGCCGGGGGTCGAGCCGCTGCTCGAGGCAATCGCGACCTATGAGCCGAGCATCAGCACCGGCGTCTTCTCCTATGCGACGCATGGCGCGGTGGTCGCGGTCGATCCCGAGACCGGGCATATCGAGCTGATCGATTTCGCGGTCGCCGAGGATTGCGGGACGATGGTCAACCCGATGCTGGTCGAGGGCCAGATCCGGGGCGGCGTCGCGCAGGGCATCGGTACCGCGTTGTTCGAGCAGATCCCCTACGATGCGGCCGGCCAGCCGCTCGCCGCGACGCTGCTCGACTATCACCTCCCCGCCGCCTTCGAGCTGCCGCCGATCAAGATCGGGCATCTGCACAACCCGGCGAGCGCCACCGAATACGGCATGAAAGGCATGGGCGAAGGGGGCGCGGTCGCCCCGCCGGCGGCAATCGCCAACGCGGTGCGCGACGCCCTCGCCCCGCTCGGCGCCCAGATCGGCGAGACCCCGGTGACGCCGGAGCGCGTGCTCGCGGCGATCCGGCGGGCGCGGAAGCCCTAGCTACTGCTTGGCGATCGCCGTCGCCTCGCCGGCAATCGCGCGATATTCGGCGAGGGTCGCTTTTGGGGTGGGCGCCGGCAAGAGGTCGCCGACGATCGCCTGCGCCTTTGCCAGCACCGCCGAGAACTTGGCGAGCTTTGCCTGCGACGCCGGGTCGGGGTGCGCCGCCTTCAGCTCGCTAACCTGCTGCGCGGCGTATTCGAGATAGCCGCGGCTGTCGTGGTACTCGACGACCTGCGCGATCTTACCCTGCTCGACCGCCTCGCCATACTCGCCCGAGGCCGCGTCGATCGTGCTGGCGCAGACCTTGATCATCTCGGGCAGCGAGGCGCGAACCTGCTCCGGCGCGAGCGCGCGCGCCTTGTGCACGGTCGCGATGACCTCCTTGTACTTGGCCTCGGTCGCCGGCGCGTTTGGCGCGGCGGTCATCGCCGCCTCGAGCGCGATCAGCTGCTTGTCGAAGGGCGGAAACTTCTTGGCCTCCAGATAGGGGCTGATGTCCTGGTAGATCTCCTTCACCGGATGGCCGAAATGCGGCAGGCCGAGCTGCACCTGCTTGGCCTCGATCAGCTCGTTCCCGACCATCAGATGCCCTTCGAGCATGCCGAGCCGAAACAGGAAGTCGAAATCGGCGGAGGGTTCGGCGGCGCGTGCCGAAAGGCCGAAGGCGGCGACGAACACGAGGGCGGCAAAGACGATGGCGCGGTTCATATCTGAAAAATCCGATGATGGAAGCGACTGATAATGAAAATTGTTCTCAATTGCATCGTCAAGTCGGAAATGCCATTGATCGGGGATGCCCGACGTTTACGGCAATGGGTGGGTGCACCTTCCGGCGAGCCTTCTGATCTGGCTGGCGACGACCGATCTGCGCCTCTGGGTCTACGGGCTGCGCTCGATCTACGGGGTGACGCGGTTTCTGCATCTCCTTGGCATGGCCGGGTTTTTGGGCCTGCTGCTGCTGCTTGAGGTGATCCGGCTGGGAGCGTTTCCCGGCGTCTCGCTGCAGCCGGTGCGCCGGCCGCTGCTGATCCTGATGAACGGCGCCTTCGCGCTGACCTTCATTTCGGGCGTGGCGCTCTTCCTCTACGACCCGATCGGCGCCGGGCTGCACACGATGTTCGTCCCCAAGCTGGTCCTCGTTGCGCTCGGCCTTGTCCACGCCTGGTACATCGAGCGCGTTCCGCTGATGCGCAAACCGTATTGGCGCCCCGGTTCGGCCGCCGCGGCGCTGGCGATCTGGGTCCTGGTGATCGGCTGCTCGACCTGGAACGCGGTCGAGCGGCCGCTCAACCCGGCCGATATCCACCGCGCCGACCCTCGCGATAGCAGCCCACGCGATCGATCGCCAGGGTCATGTGCTGGACGCCCGGATCGCCAAGGGCAGCGGCTATCCGCTGTTGGACGGGGAGGCGCTGGCCCTGGTGCAGCGCGCCCAACCGATGCCGGCGCCGCCGCCCGACATCGCCGGCGCGCGCGTCGATCTTGTCGTCCCGATTCGCTTCGCCCTGCTGGACCGGCGCTAGCGCAGCCGCGTCAACCGCGCGGAAATGCGCCGGTCGCGCTCGATGACCCCGTCGCGCAGCCGCGCCGCGATCTCGGCCGGGCTTAGAATCTGCCGCGCGTATTCCGCCTCGATCAGCCCCTGCCGGTAGAGAGCGGCGAGACGCACCCAGTGCCGGCTCGACGCCTGGTCGTCCCGCGGCGGGTTGGCGGCGATGTAGTCGGCCACCAGCCGCGCCTTGTTGACGAAGCGGTCGGCGCCGCGCACCTGGAAATGACCGACATAGCCGCGCGCCTCGCGATGGCGGGGCAGATTCGGGTCCGTCGCCTCGATGTCGTGAAAGCCCGGCTTGACGATGCGGACGATGTCGGCCCGCGCCATGACCTTGGGGGCGACAAAGCGCAGGATGTCGGGCGGGTGCGCGTCGAGCATCCACTCGGCCCCGCCCGGTTCGTCGAGCCGCCGCAGATCGTAGAGGAATTCGAGCGGGTGGCGGACGACGAGATCGAAATTCCGGTAGTGACCGGCGGCCGGCAGCATGTTGTAGCGCTGGAAGATCGCGATCGGCGCGGGCATCGACGCGAGATAGGCGCGGATGCTGCGCTCGGGAAACACCCAGAACTCGTCGGGGTCGCAGAACAGGCACCATGACGCGGCGTAATCCTCGCGGGCGCGCGCCGCCATCGCGCTGAGCCAGTCGCGGTGCTCGGCCCGGACCGACGGGTTTTCGAACCGGGTCAGATGGAGCCGGCCGGCGCGCTCGTACTCGGCGAGGATGTCGAGGGTGCCGTCGGTCGAGCCGACATCGGTGGCGACAAACCGCTCGACCCCGAGACCGAGATGGTAATCGAGGAAATCCTTGACGATGTCGGCTTCGTCGACGATTCCGAAGCACAGGACGATCGGGCCGTCGGGTCCGTTCATCGCGGGGGGCCGCAATGAAGATCGCGATCTATGGCGCCGGCGGATTTGCCGGCGAGGTGGCGCCGATAGCGCTGGCGATGGGAGAGCCGGGGGCGGTCGACCTCGTCTACGTGTCGGACGTGCCGGAAGAGATCGGCACCGCGGTCAATGGCCATCGCGTCATCGGCTATCCCGAGCTGGCGGCGGAGAAGGCGGGGCGGCTTGTGTCGATCGCCATCGCCGACGCCCCGGCCCGGCGCGCGATCGCGGCGCGATGCGCGGCGGACGGGCTGCGCTTTGCCGAGGCCCGGGCGGCCTCGCATGTGCGCTTCCCCAACACCCGGGTCGGCGACGGGGCGGTGCTGTGCGAGTTCACGATCATCTCCACCAACAGCCGGGTCGGCTGCCATTTCCACGCGAATTTCTTTGCTTATGTCGGACATGACTGCGTCGTCGGCGATTTCGTGACCTTCGCGCCGCGGGCCAGTTGCAACGGCTGGATCGTCATCGAGGACGATGCCTATATCGGCACCGGCGCCCTCTTGCGGCCGGGCAGCCGCGGCAAGCCGCTGACGATCGGCAAGGGCGCGGTGGTCGGCATGGGCGCCGTGGTGACCAAGGACGTGCCGCCCGGGGCGACCGTCGTCGGCAATCCGGCGCGGATACTCGAACCTAGGCCGCGCTGACATAGATTCGGGGCCGCGCGGAAACCGACAGCACCTTGTCGAGGCAGGCATCGACGACGCCGTGAAGCTCGGCGATCTCCCGGTCCGAGCCATCGGAGTATATCGGCAGGCAGATCATGCGGTCGGCCAGCATCTCCGATACCGAGCAGTCTCCGGCGGCGGCGATCCCTCCCCATTGCGACAGGCTCGGGCGATAGTAGCGCCGCGCCTCCAGGCCGTGGCGGGCCGCCTCCTCGACGAACTCGTCGACCGAATCCGGGGTCGGCATCAGGCACGGGAAGACCTGCCACGGCAGGTCGGCGAGACCGCGATGCACCGTCACCTCGTCGAACCGCTCGGTCAGCTCGAGATAGCGCTGCGCCTGGACCCGCCGCCCGGCGAGAGTTTTTGCGTAACCGGCGAGGACGGCCATCCCGACCGCCGCCGACACCTCCGGCATTTTGCCGTTGATGCCGTGGGCGCCGCTTCGCTCCGGCGCCCAGGGCAGGCCGAAATTGAGCGCCGCGCGCAGCCTCTCGACCCGATCCGCGGCGGTCTGGATCGCCCCACCCTCGCCGATCGCGAAAGGCTTGGTCGCGTGCAGCGAATAGACCTCGTAGGCCCGCCCGCGGCCGCCCTTCGGCTCTCCCCCGAGCCCGGCCGCGCTATCGATGACCACGGCGACGCCGCGCGCCCCGCACAGTGCGACATGGGCAGAGAAATCCTGGGCGATGCCAAAGGGCGACACCAGCATCACCGCTTCGGCCCTGGTCCGGTCGAGCGCGCGCTCCAGCTTGGCGAGATCGCAGGCCCAGCTCGCCGAGTCGACATCGACCAGCATCGGCTGCGCCCCGGCCATGCGGATCGCCGAGGCGCTGGCGGCGAAGGTGAAGGCGGGAAACAGCACGGTGCCGGTGACGCGCTCGGCGATCAGGCAGGCCGCCAACCCCGAGGTCGCGCTCGACGCCGCGACGAACGCCTCGCCCGGCTCGCCGAACTTGGCCGCGAGCGCCGCCTCGAAGCGGGTCGCGGCCGGGCCGAAATTGGCGAACCAGTGCCGGTCGTAGCTTTCGCGCAGAAACGGCAGCCAGGCCTCGACAGCCGGAACTGCCGGTCTGACCACGGGAAACCGGTATTTTGCGGAATTCATGCGAAATCCCGATATTCGTCAAGTTGCTTGCGGCAACGATGGGCGCAACCGGACGGTACGGCCACCGAACTAGCATTCGAGTTCAATATCAGCGGCCTACGCTAGATCAGGCACGGTTTCGGGCTTAGCCGGTCGCCCGATGATTCGCGGTCAGGCCTCGGGTAGGCTGCGCAGCAACTCCAGGCGCGGCGCAATCTGGACATCGCGGCCAAAGGCGCCGATCAGCGCGATGCGCCCAGCCTCGCCGATCGCCGCGAGCCGGGTCGGATCCTGGGCGAGCCGCAGGATGCGGCCGGCGATGTCGTCGCGATCGGGGCGCAGGATCACGGCATCCTCGCCGTCGCGGAAGATCGTGTTGAGCCCGAGCTCGTCGGTCAGCGCCAGGGCCACCGATTGGAGGCCGGCCTCGACGCAGGAGGCGGTCGGGAACCCGTCGAACCCGCCGCGCATCACGAAAGGCCGGGTCGGCGCCACGATCAGGTCGATGCCGGCGTAGAAGTCGCGAAAGAACTCGCGCGGCCGGTAGCCGTAGAAGCGAAAATGCGGCGCCGCCGGTCCAAGCTCGATCGCCTCGGCGTCGAAGCCCCCGACGACGTGAAAGCGGGCTTCGATCCCGAGCGCGAGAAGGAGCCGCGCGGTTTCGACAAACAGGTCATAGCCCTTATCGGCACCGTTCGGGGTGTATTTGGCGGCGACGAAGGCGAGGTCGAGCGGGCTCTTGCCCAAGCCGTAACGGATTTTGGGCGGCGGCGGGTCGAAGGCCGAGCGGTGGATCACCCCGCCGGGGATATAGAGAATCCGCGCCGGATCGCAGAATCCTCTGTCGAGCAGATAGTCGCGGATGACCGGCTGGGTCGCGATGACGCGGCGAAAGCACGGCGAGCCGCATACCCGCGCCAGATACGCATCCGAGTCCGGCTCGTTGAGGCGAAAGCCGCCCCCGGGGTAGAGCGTGAAGGCAAACGGCCGCCCCTGCGCCTCGATCGCCGGGAGACGATCCCAGATCAGCTTCAGGAAAAGCCCGTAATAGGCATCGGCCGACGGAAACGTGCCGTCGAAAAGCGGCTTTACGCGCGGCGCCTGGGCCGGATGCTCGCGCGCGTATTCGGCGAAGACCTCCGCCGCCGAGCGCTGCTCGCCGAAGTATCGCAAATGCGGCCAGGTCGCGTGGACGCTGAGGTCGGGGAAGGTTTCGAGATAGGTGTGAAACTCCTCGAAGCGGAACGCCGAGAGCTTGTGCGGGAAAAAATCGTCGAGGACGGCGACGCGCCAGTGCATCGCTCAGGCGCCCGCGGCGTAGGTGAGGCGGCCGACGAACACGCCGCGCGGGGTCGGGAAATTGACGCCGTGCAGCGCCCCTTCGCGGAGCAGCGTGACGATCCCCTCGAGGACGGGCCGGAAATGCGGCGCCGAGTTGCGGAACACCACCAGCGCGCCGTCCTTGAGCCAGGGCCGGAAGCGGCGAAACTCGTCGAGGGTCGCCCGGCTATCGGAATCGAACACCGCCATGTCGTAGGTGCGGTCGGGATCGAATTCGAGGCTGGAGACGCAGCGGGCATCGATGACCGCGCCGAGGCCGCTTTCGGCGATCGCCGCCTGTGCCGCCTCGTGGACCTCGCGGCTGACCTCCAGCGTCGTCAGGTCGCCGAAGCCGTTGGCCACCAGGCCGCGCGCGATCGCGCAAGCCGACATGCCGAGCCAGGTGCCCGTCTCGATGACGTGGGCCGGCTTGACCAGCCGGGTCAGGACCAGCAGCAGGTCGAGCACCTCGCTTTCCGCCGTCTCGGTGTCGAACATCGACCATTGCCGCGCCGGACGGCCGTTGACCGGAACCGGGGTGCTTTCGGGAACCGGCTCGCGGCCGGGGAAGGCCAGCGACCGCCGCTGCGGCCGGGGCCGCGACCGCTGCTCCTCGATCCGCGCGTGCCAGCCGGCGACCCCGGTCCGGGGCTTGTTGGCGTAATTCTCGGCGTAGTAAGCGGGGTCGCGGGCAAATTCCTCCGGCTCGTGGCCGAGATTGCGCACGTAGTAGCGGTCGGAATAGGCGCACCAGAACCCCGCCGCGCGCACATCGCGCGACAGCTTGCCGTCATCGGGCAGCTTGATCTCGATGCGCTCGACATTGGCGACCCTGATGCCGCGGTCGCGCAGCAGCAGGCCGCGCAGGACCGACGACGTGCCGACATTATCGGGCGCCTCGTAGAGGATCTTGCCGCGCGAGAACAGCAGCCGCGAGCGCTTCGGCTCCCAGGCCTCGCCGTCGGTCGGGGTGTCGCTGAACAGCGAGAGCTGGCCGAGACTCGGGAACGCCGCGAACGCGCTTTCGACATGCTCGCGCCAGCCCGGGAGAAAGATCTGGTCGTTCTCGCTGAAATGGATCAGCTCGCCGCGCACCAGCGGGATCGCGGCGTTGAGCGCCTCCCCGCCGATATTGTCGGGCAGGACGATCGCGCGAGCCTCGCCTCGTGCTTCAAGACCGCGCAGATAGTCGCCGGACCCGTCGGTGCTGGCATTGTCGACGACGGCCAGCTCGTAGTCGCCGCCGACCGTCGCCAGGTAGCTGTCCACGCATCGGCGCAGCAGCTCGACCCGGTTCCAGTTGAGGATGATCGTGCTCAACATGGAGGCGAATGATAGACCGCCCGCGCGAATCGGGTATCGGCGGGCTCTTCCGCGGGCGGCAACACTGGCCGCCGCCGGGCACGGGCGGCGCGGCGCGCGCGAGAGGCCCGCGAATCATGCCGCTCAGTGGCGGTACGTCTTGGTTTCCGAGATGCTGCCGTCGCGATAGGTCAGCTCGACCGAGACCATCTTCGTGCCGGGCGGCAGCTTTAGGTACGGCTGCGCCTTCGACGGGATTTCGTACGGATGCTTCGGGTCGCACTCGCCGAGCGGGATCGGCTTGTTCGGCACCGTCGTGTCGATGCCGATCCGCACCTCCCGGATCGCGCAGCGGTACGACATCAGGTGCGTGTAGTAGAGGAGCAGCCCGTTATAGTCGCGGAACGACAGCCAGCTCCCCGATGTCATCTCGAGCGTGCGCCGGTCGCCGCGTTCGAGCTCCGCGGCCGGATCGAAGACGACCGGCAGCGGCCCGATCGTCCGGCCGCTGATATCGACGACGCGAACCTCGATCGTCGCCGCCGGCTGGTCGGCGTCAAGCTCGAAGGTGGGGTTGGCGATGCGGCGCCGGGTGCGCGGATCGAGCGCGTCGAGAAACCCGGTCTCCTTGAACGGGCCGCTATCGCCGAGCCGCCACGCGATCGCGGTGACCGGGTCTATAAACGACAGCGTGACCGACCAGCCGCTGTTGCTGCGCATAAACGAGGCGAGCGGCGCGTTGATCGGCTGGCTCGGCTCGGGGGCGGGCGGCGGCGGGCGCGGCGCGATCGCTGCCGGCGAGGGTGTCTTCAGCACGGCTGTCTGGACTTCGGACGAAGCCGGCGCCGGCTTGGTGTTGAGCACGAAATCGCCGACGATCTCGTCGTAATAGGCCGGCGTCTGCTCGTGATGGGCGGCGGAGGCGACCTGTCTGACCTCGCCCTGGGTGCGCTTGGCGAGCTGGACCAGCGTCTCTCCCGGCACCGCGAGCTCGCGGACGAAGCTGCGGGTGAAGACCGAGTTGGGGTCGGGATCGCCGTCGCTCAGCGCGTCGAGCGCGGTCTGCTTGGCGCCGGCCGAGAACAGCACGAAGGTGCCCTCCGGCGGGACGATCGGCGAAAGCCCGCCGCCGCCCGGAAGGGCGCGCGTGCCGGGCCGGGCGAAGGGGTTGTTGCGGCAGGCGTCGAGCACCAGGACCGCGGTTTGCGCGCCCCGGGCCTGGAGGCGGTCGATGATCCCATCGACCGCGAACGACGCATCCTTGACGAGCTCCTCCTCGCCTTCGCCGGCGCGCGGAACGTCGATCGGCAGCAGGTAGTTTCGCCCGGCGATCTCGAAGCCGTGCCCGGCGAAGAAGAAAAACGCCACATCGTCGCGCTCGACCGATTTGTCGAACGCGTAGAGCGCATGGCTCATCGAGTCGCGGTCCTGGTTCTCGGCGACAAGGACGGTAAAGCCGATGCCGCGCAAAGCCGAGGCGACCGCGTTCGCGTCGGTGACCGCCTTGCGCAGTTGCGGGACGTTTTTGTAGGCATCGTTGCCGACGACCAGGGCGACGCGCTTGGCCGCGTGTCCCGCCCCGGCCATTCCGAGAATGGCGAGCGCAAATGCCGCCGCGGCAAGACCCAGGCTGCGCGCTCTCATAACCGCTTACCCAATTGCTGCCCGTCCCGGTTATGATACCCCGGTCCCAGTACGCGCCCTAGGAGATAGGATGAGGTTCATCGCTGCCGTTTTGTGGAGCCTCCTCTGCTGCTGGCCCGGGCCGGTGCTGGCCGAGGAGCCGCCGGCCGCGCTGGCGATGTCTATCTCGGGAAGCACCACGCCGGCGCTGACGCCGATGTCGGAGATCCCGGCGGGGGCTCCGATCCGGCTCGCGCCGGACACCGAGCTGACCGTGCTCGACTACACCCGCTGCAAGATGGTGACCGTCGTCGGCGGCACGCTGACCGTCACCCGGTTCGATTTCGACGCCGACGGCGGGAAGATCACCGCCGAGGTCCCGGCGCCGTGCCCGCGCATCCACCAGCTTAGCGCCGGCTCGGGCGGGGCGGTCGCCGGCGGCTTCATCGCGCGCGGCATCGAGAATACGGCGGGCTGGCCGCTGAACCGCGAGCTGGTGCTGGCCGGCACCGGCGCCGAGGCCGTGAAGACGGCGGCGATCTATGCCGCGGGCCGGCTCGACGCGCCGCTGGTGCGGCTCGAGGTGGCGGATCGGCGGGCGCGGATTCCCGCGGGCGCCCCGCCGCTGGCCGTTGGAGGCCATTACATCCTGCGCCTGACCCTGGCCGACCGCCCGGCGCCGGTCGATATGCCGTTTATCGGCAGGGCGCCGAGCGGACCCAGCCTGGTCGTCGTTTTGCGCCGTCCATGAAGCTCCGCGCGCGGCGGGGCATGGTGGTCGCGCTGCTGGCGGCGCTGGCCGCCGCGGCGGCCGTGCTTGCGCAAGACGGCATCGGTCCGCTCGACGGGCTCGTCTACGACCTGGCCCTGGCCGCCGCCGCCCGCCGCCCCGGCACCGGCGGAGAACCGGTCGCGGTCATCGCGCTCGACCGCGACAGCCTCGCCGCGGACGAGCTGGCCGACCTGCCGCGGGTGTTCCTGAGCCCGGTCTGGGCGAAGGTGACGAACGCGCTGATGGACGCCGATGCGCGCGCGATCGGGTTCGACATCATCTTCAGCTATTCGGCCAACCGCTTCGCCAAGCTCGACGGCCAGTACGACCGCGAATTTCTCGCCGCGATCGCCCGCGCCCGCGGCCATATCGTGCTGGCGCGCTCGGCCGGAGCCTATCCGGCGCCGTCCTTTGTCGCCGCGCTGTTCGACCCGAAGGCCGATGCCGGAAAGGCGGAACCGACGGGGCTCGGGTTTGCCGAGCTGAGCCCCGATGCGGACGGCGTCGTCAGGCGGGTCCCCGCCCAGGTGGAGGCCGCCGACGGCGAGGCGCTGACCACGTTTGCCGCCGCATTGCTGAGCCGCATACCCGGCGCAGCGGTCCCGCCGGAGATCCGGCTGGCGCCGGCGCGGCCGCTGGAAGGGATGCCGGCCTACAGCCTCATCGACGTCCTGCGCTGCGCCGGCCGCGACCCCGAGGCGCTGCGGCAGGCCTTCGCCGGCAAGGTGGTGCTGATCGGCACCACCCTCCCCGAGGAAGACCGCAAGCGGGCGCCCGACCGCTTTATGTCCCCGCCGGCGGCGGCGAAAGCCAAGCCCGGAGGATGCGGGTTGCGGCGGCTCGGCGCCTCGGCCCCGGGCCGCGGCACCACGCCCGGTGTGTTCGTCCACGCCGCCGCTATCGAGAGCGTGCTGACCGGTAACCTGGTCAGGCCGGTACCGGCGGCGGGCCGCGCGATCGCGGCCGGCGCTGTCGCCGCCGGCGGCGCGGCGCTGGGGTTTCTCTTGCCGCCGGTGCTGGCGACGCTGGCGGTCGCGGCGCTCGCGGGTTTATGCCTGGCCGCCGTGCCGCTGCTGCTCGGATACGGGTTGTGGCTGCCGGCCGCCCTGCCCGCCGCCGCCGCGATCGGCGCGATGGTGGTCGCCTATATCGTCCGCTTCGTGATCGAGAACCGGCGGCGCCGGCGGGTGCAGCGCGCCTTCGGTCATTACCTCGCGCCGGCCCTGGTGGACCGGCTGAGCGACGGCGACGCGCCGCTGCGGCTCGGCGGCGAGGAGCGCGACGTGACGGTGATGTTCGCCGATTTGTCGGGCTTCACCGCGCTCTCCGGCGTGCTGGGCCCGAGCGAGCTGATGGCGGTCACCAACGCCTATCTAGCCATCATCGTCGCCGCGGTGGAGGCGACCGGCGGGTATGTCGACAAGTTCATCGGCGACGCGGTGATGGGGATCTGGGGGGCGCCGGCGCCGCAGCCCGACCATGCCGCGCTGGCAGCGCGCGCGGCGCTCGCGGCGGTGGCCGGCGTGATGCGAGCTAAAGCCGAGGCGGAAGCTGCCGGGCGGCGGGGCTATGCGGTCAAGATCGGGCTCAACAGCGGCCGCGCCGTGGTCGGCAATGTCGGCGCCGAGCGCCGCTTCAACTACACCGCGGTCGGCGAGACGGTGAACATCGCGGCGCGGCTCGAAAGCGTGCCGGAGGATTACGGTTGCCGCATCGTGCTGGGGCCGGAGACGGCGACGGCGGTCGCGGACCGGTTCGTCGTCAACGAGCTCGACTGGGTCAAGGTCAAAGGCAAGGCGGAGAAGCTGTCGGTCTATGAGCTGGTCGCCGCGCGCGACGGCGCCGGCGCCGCGGCGCTCGCCTACCCGGAACGGTACCGGGCGGCGCTGGACCGGTATCGCGCCGGCGCCTTCGCCGAAGCCGAGACGGGCTGGCGCGAGGCGGCTCACCCCTACCTGGCGGGCGTATCGCCGCCCGCGGTGATGGCCGGCCGCGCCGCCGCCCTCGCCGCCGACCCGCCGGCGGATTGGGACGGCGTCTATGTCAGGACGACCAAATAGGGTGCGCTATCCCTCCAGCACCGCCAGCGCGCGGCCGAGTGTATCGACGATCCGGTCGCATTCGGGGCGGGTGATCACCAGCGGCGGGCAGATCGCGACCGTCGTGCCATAGCTGCGACCGCCGCCGGAACGGCCGACGATGACGCCGCGGTCGCGGCAGAAATCGATGACGGCCGCGATCTGCGCCGGGTCGAGCTGCTCCTTGGTGGACCGGTCCTTGACCAGCTCGACGCCGATCAATAGGCCCTTGCCGCGCACATCGCCGACATTCTTGTGGCTCATGAGGCCGCGCAACCCGTCGAGCAGATACGCCCCGGTCTCGGCGGCGCGGTCGGCGAGCCTCTCCTCCTGCATGATCTCGATATTGCGCGCCGCGACCGCCGCCGCGACCGGATGGCCGCCATAGGTGTTGACCTGCGCCACCTGCCGGTTTTCCGCCGGATCGCCGTAGAAGCTCTGGAACACCCGGTTCTTCACCACCGTCGCGGCGATCGGCAGGTAGGCGCTGGAGATGCCCTTGGCGACGGCGACGATATCGGGCGACACGCCGTAATGCTGGTGCGCGAACATCTTGCCGGTGCGGCCGAAGCCGTTGATGACCTCGTCGACGTGGAGAAGGATGCCGTATTTTCGGCACAGCCCCTCGACCTCGGGCAGGTATTCGTCGGGCGGGACCGCGACGCCGACGCCGCTCATGACCGGCTCGACGATCACCTCGGCGACCGTCTCGGGTCCCTCGCCGAGGATCGCCGCCTCCATCGCCTTGACGCAGGCGAGCCCGCAGCTCGGGTAGCTGAGGCCGAACGGGCAGCGGTAGCAGTAGGGCGGCGGGACATGCACGAAATCGCCCGAATAGGGCTCGAACTTGGCCTTGCGCTCGCCCATCCCGCCGGCATCGAGCGTGGCGAGGGTGGTGCCGTGATAGGCGTAATAGCGGCTGACCGTCTTGAAGCGGAACTGACCCGGATATTCCTGCTTCATGTACTGCCGGGCGATCTTGAACCCGGCTTCGTTCGCCTCCGACCCCGAGTTGACGAAGTAGGTATGGTAGTCGCCGCCCATCAGACCGTTGATCTTTTCGGCCAATTCGGCGGCCGGCACGTTCATCGCCGTGTGCGGAAAATACGCCAGCTCGCGCATCTGGTCGGCGGCGACCTCCGCGAGCTCGCCGCGGCCGTAGCCGATATTGACGCACCACAGCCCCGCCATCGCGTCGAGATACTCGGTCCCGTCCGCATCGACGATGGTCGATCCCGACCCGCCGGTGACGACGATCTGCTTCCCCTCCAGCGATTTGTGCTGGACGATCGGGTGCAGGACGTTGCCGAGGTCCTGCCGGACGACGGCCTCGCGGATCGCGGGATCGGGAGCGTTGGTTAGCGGCATGATTTCCTCGTATTCAGACGCGGGCTCGGCGCCCGGCGATCCAGGCGGAGACCGTGTCGTAATAGTTGGCGATATAATACTCCGCGATATCGTCGGCCGTCGTGTTCCAAACGCCGTCATGGCCGAGAATGTAGCGAAGCGCCTCGTCGAGATGCTTGGCGGCGTTGGGGCGGCCGATATTGTGCGGATGCAGCGACAGGCACATGACGCGCCCGTTTTCCGCGCCTTCGCGGTAGAGCACGTCGAACTGGTCCTTGATCATCTGCGCGAAGTAGTCGGCCTCGCGGTTCCAGGCGAGCATCCCGGCGTCGTTGGTCTGGCCGGTATAGGGGACGTAGATGAATTTCTGGCCGCCCCGCACCTTGATCGGCCAGGGCTGGTCGTCGACGATCCATGAGGTGTGGTAGAGGCATCCCGCCTCCGCCATCAGATCGTCGGTCCGCACCGTGTAGCCGGCGCCGCCGCCGAGCCGCCCCTTGAGGCGCTTGCCGGTGTGGTGCCGCAGATGCGCGATGAAATCCTGCCAGTAGGCGCGCTCCTCGTCTTCGGTCAGGTTGTAGATCGGGCGGCTGTTGTAGAGGCCGTGCGCCATGTAGTCCCAGTTCGCCGCGACCATTGCGTCCTTGATCTCGGGGAAATGGTCGAGGAGCTCGAGGTTGAGGCAGCAGCAGGCGCGCACCTCGTGCTTGTTGAGAATGTCGAGCATCCGCCAGAAGCCGACGCGGTTGCCGTAATCCATCCGCGAGTAATGCGGGATGTCGGGCTGGGTCGGCCGGTTCTCCGGCAGGTACTCGAAAAACTCCATGTTGGGCGCCACCCAGAACGCGACGCGGGCGCCGTTAGGCCATTTGATGACCGGGCGGTCGTTGATCGGCGCATAATCGAACCGGCCGGGTGCGAGGGTCATCGATTGCCTCCGTTGAACCACTCGACGATCTCGCCGCCGGTCGCCTTCCATACGCCGGCATGGGCGCAGACATGGCCGAGCACCTCGTCGAGGTGCCGGATGCGCCAGGGCTGGCCCATGATCCACGGGTGCAGGTGCAGCACCATCATCCGTCCTGTCGCGGCGCCGTCGGCGTAGAGCCCGTCGAACCATTCGCGCCACAAGAGATTGACCTCGTTGATCGTGCGCCGGCCGTGCAGGTGGATGTAGTTGTCGTCGAGATAGGCGTTGACGCCGAGCGAGGTGAGCTCGCCGGTCGTCGGCGTCATCTTGTAGGGCTGCTCGTCGTTGCCCCAGTCGCAGACATAGCGGATACCCTCGGCGGCAAGCAGGTTCGGGGTCCGCGGCGTCTCCTGGAAATCGGGCCCGGACCAGCCGACCGGCCGCGTGCCGACGGCCTTTTCGACCGCCGCGATCGAGGCGCGGATGTACTCGCGCTCTTCGTCGTCGGACATGCCGATGTGGATGATGCGGCGGCGCGAAAGGCCATGCGCGATGAACTCCGCGCCGCGCTTTTTCCCCTCCGCGACGAGGGTCGGGTAGTTGTCGGCAACCGCCTTGTCGAGCGCCAGGGTCGGCTTGATGCCGTATTTGTCGAGGAGGGCGAGGATGCGGAAGACGCCGACGCGATTGCCGTATTCGTGGTTGCCCCAGCCGCCGATATCGGGAAATTGCGGCTGGTTTCCGCTCCACAAGCCCTCCGGGCCGCCCATCGGGCTCACCGCCAGCGGGGTTCCCGGCGGCACCTCCCAGTCCCAATGCTCGAGGTTGACGATCACGGCGAGCGCGACGCGCGCGTCGCCAGGCCAGCGCAGCACCGGCCGGGTGACGATCGGCGACCACGGATAGAAGTCCTGGTCCATGCCGTAGGCGCGTTTTGCGGGCATCGGTCGCTCCTAGGATGCGGTGTTGCCGGCGCGGGCGATGCACTCGATCTCGACGCCGTTGCCGTTGCTGAGCTGCAGCGCGCAGACCGTGCGGGCGGGCGGGTCGGCGGGAAAAAACTCGCGCCACACCCGGTCCATCTCGTCGTAATCACGCGCATCGGCGAGCACGAGCATCACCTTGACGATGCGGTCGAGGCTCGACCCGGCGGATTCGAGCATGTGGCCGATGTTGCGGAAGGTCTGGCGGATTTGCTCGGCGATCGGGCCGAGATTGCGGCCGCCGGTTTCCGGGTCCACCGGCCCCATCCCGGACAGGAAGATGGTGTCGCCGACCCGGATGCCCGGCGAATGCGGCAGGTTGGAATTGCGCGAGACGTTGAGCCTGGGGTTCGTCGGCTCGATCACGCCGCGGGAGAGAGGTTCGGTCATCGGGTCAGGCCAGCGCGATACAGTCGATCTGGACTTTGGGGCCGCCGATCAACCCGGCCCCGCACACGGTCCGCGCCGGCGGATCGAGCGGGAAAAACTCGCGGTAGGCATCGTTCATGTTGCCGTATTCCAGCATGGAATAGATCAGCACGTTGACCTTGACGACCTTCGCGAGCGACGACCCGCGCGCTTCCAGCGATCGCGCCATGTCGGTCAGAATCTGCCGCGTCTCGGCCGCGACCGTGCCGGGCTCGGCCGCGCTCATCCCCGGCAGAAACACGAAATCGCCGGTCGGCCCGTCCTGCGCGGCGGCGATCACGTCGAGCATGACCTTGAACCCGGCCTCGATCTGCACGCTCATCACCGTGCGGGCCGGCGGGCTCGCGACGTAGGGCCGGTATGCCCGGTTCAGCACGTCGTATTCGATCCGGTCGTAGATCATCGCGTGCACCTGCGCGAGACGATCCAACGACGACCCCGCCGGTTGCAAAAGCAGCTTCAGGTTCTCGAAGACGCGGCGGGTTTCGCTCGTCACCGTCCCGTGCTCGCGATCGCCGGTCTTGGGGTCGACCGCCACCATCCCCGAGCAGAAAATAAGACCGCCGGCGCGGATCGCCGGGCTCTGGTGATGGCCGTATTCCGCGCGCAGGTCGAGGCCCGGGACCGGCGCCGGGATCACCTCGCGCATCGGATCAGCGCTGCAGGCCTGGCGCTCCGGCCGGAACGTCGTAGAAGGCGAGCGTCATCGACACGCTGGTGTAATGGCCCATCAAGCAGATCGCGTCGGTGATGCCCTCGTGACCGAGCGCCGCGACGGCGCGGTCGAAAAGCCCCTTCGACACCCAGCGCGAATTCGACAGGCACACCGCCATTTCGTAGACGACCTGCTCGCGCGTGTCGTCGAACGCTGTCGGCAGGCCCGAAAGCAGCGCCTCGACCTTGTCCGCCGGCAGCCCGACCTCCTTGCCGCGCCGCTCATGCGCCGCGGTCGGGTAGGCCGAGCGCCACTTGCTGTTGATGACGATGACCGCGATCTCGCGCTCGCGTTCGGTCAGCGAATAATTGCCCTTCTGGAAGTGCCCGCCGAACGGCGCGGCCACCTTTGCGAGCTTTGGGTTGTGCACCCAGATCTTGTTGGGGCCGCCGAGGGGGCCGCGCGTCTTGACCGCAAAGTCGTAAGCCTCCTTCTGCGCGGGGGCCATCCGGTCGTAGGGAATTTCGGCATAGCGGCCGAAAGTCGGGGTATCGGGCATCTCGGTCTCCTTCAGCCCCGGGCCAGCGCGTAAATCTGGAATCCATCGGGCGGCGGCGGTTGTTGCGTCCAGCTTTCGCCGGAATCGTGGCTGGTCCATACCTCCCCGCCATTGGTGGCGCAGGACATCAGGCTGGGCCGCCGCTCGTCGAAGGCGATCTTGAACATCGTGTGCGGCACCGGGCCGCCGACATCGACCTGGGTCCAGCTCTCGCCGCCGTCACGGCTGCGCAACAGGATGCCGAGATCGCTGACAAACCCGGAGCCGGCGGCGCACCACAGATGGCGCGGATTGCCCGGCACCTCGCGGATGTCGCGGCAATAGATCTGCCCCTTGGCGTTGAGCGGTTCGAGCGGCACGTGGGTCCAGTGGTCGCCGTTATCGGCGCTGCGCCACATCCCGGCACGGGCGATGCCGAACACGGTGCCGGGCCGCCAGCGGCTGGCAAGGACGCCGTGCATGTCGACCATGTCGTCGTTGATGTACTGGCCGTGGCTCAGATTTTCCCAGTGGTCGCCGCCATCGGTCGAGCGGATCATGCCGCCCACCTCGATCGCGCCGTAGAGGTACCCGGGCTCGCTGGCGCTGGCGTCGAGCATCAGGATGCGCTTGGCGGGGTTGGCGCCCGGCGCCGTGGTGATGTCCGGGAAGCGGACGCTGACCGGCAGCCGCGTCCAATGCTCGCCCGCGTCGTCGCTGCGGTAGATCTCGGAATTCTCGCATCCGACCAGGATCACGTCGGGGTCGTGCGGGTGAAACAGGATCGACCAGACCGGCAGGCCGTGATCCGGCAATTCCACCTTTTCCCAATGCTCGCCGCGGTCGGCGCTGCGGTAAGGGCCGGATTGCGTGCCGGCATAGACGATCGCGGGATTTGCCGGATGGACCGCAAGAGCCCGGATCGCCGGGGCCTCGGGAAGGCCGTTGCCGAGTTTCTCCCACCTATTGTCGCCGTCGGCGAGACGGAAGAGGCCGGAATGAACGGGGCGGCCGGTTCCGGTTTCGCCGGCCAGTCCGCAATACAGATATGAGGTCATCGGAGCACCTGCCTTTTGATCAGGCCGCCAGGGGACGGCGGTCGCGGAACGGGGTGGCTTTCTCGAAGGCGTCGGCGATGCGCAGCACGGTCGCCTCCTGGAACGGCTTGCCGACAAGCTGGATCGCCACCGGCAAGCCGCCCGCGCCGAAGCCCGAGCACACCGACATCGCCGGGTAGCCGGCGACATTGAACGGCATCATAAAGCTCGACTGCTGGAACACGTCCCATTTGGGCAGGGCATCGATCTTCGGCGCCTCCCCCGGGAAGACGGCGGTAACGACGGTATCGAGATCGGCCATCGCCGCCTGCAGTTCGGCCCGCAACTCGCGCCGCCGGCGCACCGCCTGCAGATAGTCGACCCCGGAAACGAACGCGCCCAGCATCAGCCGGGTGCGCATCCGCTCGCCGAAATCGTGGAGCCGCGTGCGCGCCCATTCCTCGTAGGCCGCCGCGCGTTCGACGATCGAGATCAGCGAGCCGCAGGCGTGCCAATCCTGTAGGGGCGACAGCTGCACCTCGCGGATTCCCGCGCCGAGCTCGCGAAAGGCTTCGATCGCCGCGGCGATGCCGCGCTGGGTCTCGTCGCCGACCTTGTGGTCGGTCTCGTGGAAATGGTGGATGACGCCGATCTTGAGGCCCTCGATGCCGGCGCCGATCCCGGCGCGGTAGTCGGGGATCGGCCGGTTGGCGCTGGCCGGGTCGCGCGGGTCGTGGCCGGCGAGCGCTTGCAGCATGATCGCGCAATCCTCGGCGGTCCACGCCATCGGGCCGATATGGTCGAGGCTGAACGCGGCCGGCGCAACCCCGGCGCGGCTGACGAGACCGTAGGTCGGCTTGAGCCCGGCGATGCCGCAGAGCGCCGCCGGACCGCGGATCGAGCCGCCGGTATCGGTGCCGATGCCGCAAAGGATCATGCCGGAAGCGACCGCGGCGCCGGTGCCGCTGCTGCTGCCGGCGGTGAAGTGGTCGGTGTTCCACGGGTTGCGCGCCGGCGGCTTGGGCAGGTCGAAGGACGGGCCGCCATCGGCGAACTCATGCGTCGTCAGCTTGCCGATCAGCACCGAGCCCGCGGCGGCGAGCTTCTCGGCGCAGGTCGCGTCGGCGTCGGGGATGTTGTCCTGCAGCAGCTTCGACTGGCAGGTCGTCGGGATGCCCTTGGTGTCGACGATGTCCTTGAGGCCGATCGGGATGCCGTGCAGCGGCCCCGACGGACCGCCGGCCACGATCGCCGCCTCGGCCGCGCGGGCCTCGGCCAAAGCCCGCTCCTCGGTCAAGTGAACGAAGGCGTGCAGCCGGTCGTCGAGCGCGTGAACCCGGTCGAGGCAGGCCCGGGTCAGCTCGACCGGGGACAGCTTCCTCGCCGCGATCTGCCGCGCCACCTCGGCGATGGTCGGGATCGCGGCGGTCATTGCAGGTCCTCCTCGGCAAAGCCGTAGGTCAGGGCCGGCTCGGCCATCCGCCCGCGCGGCTTGCGCACGCGCTCGGCCATCGCCGAGATGCCGTCGCAGACGGTCTTCAGCTCGGCCTTCTCGGCGTCGGTCGGGGTGAGCCCGGCCCGGGCCAACAGATACTCGAACGCGGCATCGTTGATCGGTGTCGGCATCTACCCCTCCCTCTTACAGATCGTATCGGCACTCCGCGGGCAGCGGCACGGCATGAAAATCGCGCCGGTTGGTGTCGAGGTTCTCCAGATTGACGAACTGGCATTCGTCGTGGACGAAGTGCGGCCCCGCGTGCCAGGTCGCGACGTGCAGCTTGATCACGCGGTCGCCGGGGATGCGGAAGGCGACGATGTCCTCGAGGCGCGGCCGCGCCTCGTCGCCGAGATCGCCCGGCGGCGCGACGCCGATCAGCCATTCCTTGCCGCCCAGCGACCCGAGGCACTGCGTGACCCGGCGGTGCCGCGCGATCCGGCTGAAGCCGAGCCCGACATGCGGCAGGTGCATGATCCAGAGCCGCGGCTCGCCATGCCCGAGGACAAGCCGCGCCTCGGTCGCGGAGGTTTCCGGGTCGTACCGGGTCTCGGCGCCCTGCCCGCCCGTGCGCAGCGGCGCGATGACCTGGCCGTAGGGAGCGAAGGCCTCCGCCGTCAGCTCCCTGACGGCGAGCATGTGCCGCGGCAATGTACCGGCATCGTTCATGGCCGCCTCCTCCCGTCGGTCGATCGGCCGCGCCGAAATTATGCGCGATCTTGCCCGGTCGGGAACGCCTTCCGCAATACCGCCCTTACGACCTGCGCCACGCGCGCGGGTCGAGCGCCCGGTTGAAGGCGAGAAACTGGCGCAGGGATTGCGGCAGCAACCCGCTTCCGCAGAGGTGCAGCCGGCGGCGGCCGAGCGCGGCCAGACCCTCGCGCGCCACCGCGGCGGGCGACATGGCGACGGGCGGCGGCGGCATTCCGGCGCGGGCGAAAAACCCGGTTCGGGTATAGGTCGGGCACAGCGCCAGAAAATCGATCGCTTCGCCCGAGAATTCGCGCGCCAGCGACCGGGTCAGATGCAGCTGGAACGCCTTGGCCGCGCCATAGGTCGCGAGGTGCGGCGAGGGGCCGAGCGCGACCGCGCTCGACACGACGATGACGCCGCCGCGCCGATCCGTCCGCCGCGCCCGCTCGGCGATGCCGGGAAGCAGAGCGTGCAGCAGCTCGGCCGCGGCCATGACGTTGACAGCGATGAGGGCCCGCTCGATCGAGGCATCGGTCGCACCGAACCGGCCGGCATGGCCAAATCCGGCATTGCAGATGAAGAGGTCGACTTCGGCGGCTTCGGCGGCGCGGACCACGGCGTGGCGGCCTTCCGCGGTGGCGAGATCGGCGGCGAGCGTCTCGACCCGCCGGCCGGGCGCGGCCGCGCTCGCAGCCGCTACCTCCGCAAGGCGGGTCTCGTCGCGGCCGGTCAAAAGAAGCCCGGTCGCGCCCGGCAGCGCATTTGCGAAGGCTTCGCCGATGCCGCCGCTGGCGCCGGTGATCAATGCGGATCGATAGGCCATTTTCGGCGACTTCAACCTGCGCGCAAAGCATCGCCTCTTGCATGGTACCTCCCGCCTTCGAGCGGCGGTCCGGGACCGGTTGGATTACCTCTAAAGGATCAGGACTCGCCAATCGGGGTAACGGACATCGACGGTTGAGTCGGCTTAACTTCGCCGTGCTTTCATTAAAGGCCGATCGATGCCAGGTGCCGGCTATTCGCTTTCTCCAATCCAGCAAGGAATGCTCTACCACCACGTCAAGGCCCCCCGGTCCGGCGTGGATATCGAACAGATGGTCATCCGCCTCCGGGAACCTATCGACCCGGACCGCTTCCGGCTGGCCTGGCAGCGATTGGTCGATCGTCACGCCTCGTTCCGAACCGGTTTCGATTGGAGCGGCTCGGGAATCCCGACCCAGCACGAGTACGAGGAGGCCCCTCTCGAATGGGCCGAAGAGGATTTGCGAGGTGCGGCCGCGCCGGAGCGGGATGAAAGAATCCGCGAATTCCTGCGCCGCGACCGGGAGCGCGGGTTCGATCTCGGCAGCGCCAGCCTCTGCCGCGGCAGCCTGTTCCGGCTCGCCGAGGCCGAATGGGAGTTCGTCTGGACCTTTCACCACATCTGCGCCGACGGCTACACCTATCCGGGACTGGTGAACGAGGCCTTCGCCCGGTACGAGGGGGCCGTTTCCGCGGCTCTGGGCAATTCGTCACCCTCCGTCACCTACCGCGACTATGTCGCGTGGCTCGACGCAAACCTCGCGCTGACCGGGGACGAGGCCAAATCCTATTGGCGGGAGTCGCTTCGCGGCTTCACGGCCGCGACACCGCTCCCGGGCGCCGGAGCGGACAACACGGCGACCGGGCGGGCCGAGTGCTCACTCGAACTGTCGCGCGAGGCGACCGCGAGGCTGGAATCGTTCGCGGCCGATAACGGGCTGACGGTCAACACGCTGGTGCTGGCCGCATGGGCGCGCCTCTTGTCGGTGCACGCAGACACCGACAATGTCGTCTTCGGCCAGACGCGAGCGTGCCGCCGTGACACGATGCCGGGCGCGGAAGAGCTAGTCGGCGTCCTGATCAACACGGTGCCGGTACGGATCGCCGTCGACCCCGAGCTTTCCGTCACCGACTGGCTCAAGTCCATCCGCACATCCCAAAACCGGCTCTCCCGCTTCGAGCGGACCCCGCTGGCCGATATCCAGTCGTGGAGCGATCTGGCGCCGGGCGCGCCGCCATTCGAAAGCCTCGTGGTCTTCACCCCGAGGCTGGTCGGCGCCGCGCTCCGCGAGCAAGGCGGGAAATGGCGCGACCGCGACATCCGTTTCATCGAGCAGACCAGCTACAAGCTGACGCTGTTCGCCTACCATGAGCCCGAACTGCTGCTCAAACTGGCTCACGACCGCTCGCGAGTGAGGGAAGCGGCGGCGGCGCGCTGCCTGCGGCAGTTGGCGACGGTGCTGGAGACCTTGCCGCAAGCCGGAGAGCGGCGGGTCGGCGAGCTCGGCCTCGTCGATGCCGGCGAGCGGCGCCTGCTGGTGGCGACGTGGAACGAGACCGCAACGGCCTATGCAAGGGGCCAGACCGTCCACGGATTGTTCGAGGCCCAGGCGGCGCGGACTCCGGCTGCGACGGCCGTGGCATTTCGGGACCGGTCGCTCACCTATGCGGAGCTGGACGCGCGCGCGGACCGGCTTGCCCGGCGATTGCGGGCTGGCGGCGCCGGCCCCGGGCGGCTGGTGGGCGTCTGCCTCGGCCGGTCGATCGACCTCGTCGTCGCGTTGCTGGGCGTGCTCAAATCCGGCGCGGCATACGTGCCGATGGACCCCGCCTTCCCGCGCCAGCGTCTGGCCTGGATGGTCGAGGACACCGAGGCGCCGATCGTCGTGACCGACCGGGCGGCGGCCGGTGCGGTGCCGGTCCGCGCCGGAACGCAGGCGATGCTCGTCGACGAGGATGACGGGCCGGAGCCGGCCGTCGACGCAGCGGGCGGCGCCGAGCCGGACGACCTCGCCTATGTCATTTTCACCTCGGGCTCGACCGGGCGGCCCAAAGGCGTGATGGTCGAGCACCGCAACGTCGCCAACTTCTTCACCGGCATGGACCGCAGCCTCGGTTTCTCGGAGCCGGGAACTTGGCTGGCGGTGACCAGCGTCTCGTTCGACATCTCCGTGCTCGAATTGCTGTGGACCCTGACGCGAGGCTTCAAGGTCGTCGTTCAGGAAGAGGCGCGCGCCCCCGCGCGCCTGTCCGCCGAGAGCCGGCGCAGGATGGATTTCAGCCTGTTCTATTTCGCCGCCGACGCCGCCGAAGGCAACGGCGCGGAACGGTACCGGCTGCTGATGGAGGGCGCGCGGTTTGCCGACCGGAACGGGTTCACCGCGGTCTGGACCCCCGAACGGCACTTCCATCCTTTTGGCGGACTCTATCCGAACCCAGCCGTGACCGGCGCGGCGCTCGCGGCGGCGACCGGCCGAATCCACATACGCGCGGGCAGCATCGTGCTGCCGCTGCACAATCCGATCCGCGTCGCCGAGGAATGGTCGGTGGTCGACAATCTCAGCGGCGGACGCGTCGGATTGTCGTTCGCCTCCGGCTGGCATGCCAGCGATTTCGCGCTGATGCCGCAAAACTACGAAGCCCGGCGCGAGGTCACCTTCCGCGGCATCGAGACCGTCCGCGCGCTGTGGCGGGGCGAGACGATTACCGCGGCGGACGGGCGCGGCGAGCCGGTCGAGCTGCGCATCTATCCGCCGCCGCTGCAGCGGGACCCGCCGATCTGGGTCACCTCCGCCGGCGATGTCGAAACCTTCCGCACCGCCGGGCGGATCGGAGCCAACCTGCTGACCAACCTGCTCGGCCAGACGGTCGAGGAGCTCGCCGGCAAGATCGCCGCCTACCGTGCCGCTCGACGCGAGCACGGGCACGCCGGCGATGGGGTCGTCACCCTGATGCTCCACACCTTTGTCGGCGCCGATCTCGACGAGGTGCGCCGCACCGTGCGCGACCCGTTCATCTCGTACCTGAAAACCTCGACGGATTTGATCCGGCGGACACGCTGGGAGTTCCCGGCTTTCGCCAACGCGCCCGGCCACGGGGCCGGATCGGGCGGCGGCGGCGAGAGCGACCTGGCGGAAGCCGATCTCGAAGCCGTCGTCGAGCACGCCTTCCAGCGCTATTTCGAGACGAGCGGCCTGTTCGGGACGCCCGAGACCTGCTGCGGCATGGTCGATCGGCTCCAGGCGGTCGGGATCGACGAAATCGCCTGCCTGATCGATTTCGGTGTCGATGTCGATTCGGTGCTGGCGAGCCTGGCGCGTCTCGACGAACTGAGGCGGCGGTTCGACGCGCCGGAAGACTATTCGATCGCGGCGCAGATCCGCCGGCACCAAGTGACGCATCTGCAGTGCACGCCCTCCCTGGCCCGCGTACTGGTCGAGGATCGCGAGGCGCTGGCGGCCCTGAATTCGCTGCGCAAGCTGATCGTCGGCGGCGAGGCCCTGCCGCCCCGGCTCGCGGCGCAGTTGGCGGAGACCGTGACGGGCGACGTGGTCAACATGTACGGGCCGACCGAGACGACGATCTGGTCTACATCCGCCCCTGTCCCGCGCGACGTCACGACCGTCACCATCGGCCGGCCGATCGCCAACACCCGGACCTACGTGGTCGACCGGAGCCTGCAACTGGTTCCGGCCGGCGTCGCGGGAGAATTGCTGATCGGCGGCGACGGCGTCACCCGCGGCTACCTCAACCGGCCCGACCTGACGGACGAGCGCTTCGTGCCGGACACCTTTGCTGACGGCGGGGGCCGGCTCTACCGCACCGGCGACCGGGTTCGCCATCGCGAAGACGGAACCATCGAGTTTCTCGGCCGCCTCGATCAACAGGTGAAGATCAGCGGCTATCGGATCGAGCCGGGCGAGATCGAGCGCACCCTCGAGGCGCACCCGGCGGTGCGGGAATGCGCCGTGGCGGCGCGCCTCAGCGCCGCCGGCGAAGCGGCGCTCGCGGCGTTTGTGACGGTCGCGCAGAGTGCCCGCGACACCGGCGATTGGCGCGCGGTGTGGGACGGGGTCTACGCGGGCGCGGACGGCCGCTCGGCCGAACTGCCCGACCCGACGATGAACACGGCGGGCTGGACCAGCAGCTTCACCGGCAAGGCGATCCCGGCCGGGCAGATGCGGGAATGGGTCGATCATACGGTCGATCGCATCCTCGCGCTGCGCCCGCGGCGGGCGCTCGAAATCGGCTGCGGCACCGGGATGCTGCTGCTTCGCGTCGCGCCGCATTGCGAGTCCTACACCGCGATCGATTTCTCCGAGACCGCGGTCGGATACGTCCGGCGGGAGGTCGAGCGGCAAGGCCTGACCAACGTCTCCGTCGAGCGCGCCGCGGCCGACGCGCTGCCCAAATTCCCGCGGGGCGCGTTCGACGCGGTCATCCTCAATTCGGTGGTGCAGTATTTTCCGGGGCCCGAGTACCTGGCCGATGTCATCGAGCGAGCGTCGGCGCTGGTCGCGCCGGGCGGCGCGATCTTCGTCGGCGATATCCGCAGCCTGCCGCTCCTCGAAGCTTTCCACGCGGCGGTGGAGCTGGAGAGCGCGGAGCCAGCGCTGCCGGTCGCAACGCTGCGGCGGCGCATCCGGGAGCGGGCGTCGCGGGAAAGCGAGCTCGTGCTGTCACCGGAGTTCTTCGGGGCGCTGCGGCGGCGCGTGCCGGCCATCGCCCGGGTGGAAACCCAGCTGAAGCGAGGCAGGCACCGCAACGAGCTGACCTGCTTTCGCTACGACGCGGTGCTGCGCATCGGGGCGGCCGGTCCGGCGCCTTCCGGGTTCGCGGTGGAGGATGGCGGGTCGGTGACGCTGGAAACGGTACGCAACCGGCTCGCCGCCGGCGCTCCCGTCGTGGCGTTTCTGGGCATCCCCGACCGGCGGGTCGCAAAGGCCGCCCATGCCGCGCGGATGGCCATGGCCGACGGTGCTCCCGAGACGGTGGGCGAGCTGATCGCGTGCCTCGCGGGCGAAAGCGAACCCGGCATCGAGCCCGAGGACCTTTACGCCGCGGCCGGACCCTACGACCTGCATCTCAGCCCCTCGGCGGAAAAGCCCGGCTTTTTCGACGCGGTGTTCGCGCGGGGCGCCCCGGCGGCAGCGGCGCTTCCGTCAGCCGGCGCGCCCGGCCGGCCGCTCGCGGAATACACGAACGGTCTTGGAGTCACAGGCAACGAGCGGGACATCGTCGCCGAGATCAAAACCTTCGCGCGCCAGCGCCTGCCGGAATACATGGTGCCGGGCACGGTCGTCGTGCTTGCGTCACTGCCGCGCACCGCAAACGGCAAGCTCGACCGCAATGCGCTGCCTTCCGACGCCCCCGAGCCGCCGCCCGCCAAGGAGGCGTACGCGGCGCCCAAGAACGAGCTGGAAAAAACCATCACCGGCGTTCTGCGCGACCTGCTCGGTGTCGCCGAGATCGGCATCCACGACAATTTCTTCGACCTCGGCGCCAATTCATTGATGATGATGCGGGCGAACGCGCGCTTGCGCGAGACGCTTCGGCGCGACCTCGCCCTCGTCGAATTATTCGAGCATCCGACGGTCTCCGCTCTCGCCGCCCATCTCGAAAGGCCGGCGAGCGCGGCGCCGCGCCTGGAGCAGAGTCAGCAGCGGGCGGTTGCTCGCATCGGCGCCATGCAGCGCCGGCGCATCGATTTGAGAAACAAATAAATTTGGAACCTGCGAGAATATGAGCGACTCACCGATTTCCGGGTACGACGTAGCTATCGTCGGCATGGCGGGCCGTTTCCCCGGCGCGCGCAACGTTAGCGAGTTCTGGAGCAACCTTCGCGACGGTGTCGAATCGGTGACATTTTTCACCGACGACGAGCTGCGAGAGGCCGGCGAGCGCCCGGAGAATATCCGCGATCCGAGCTATGTGAAGGCGCAGCCGGTCCTTCGGGATTTCGACCATTTCGACGCAGGCTTTTTCGGTCTGTCACCGCAAGACGCCGCGATCATGGACCCGCAGCACCGTGTCTTTCTCGAGGTCGGATGGGAGGCGCTCGAAGACGCAGGGCATACCTCGGACGCGTTCCCGGGCAGCATCGGCGTGTTCGCCACCTGCGGCATGAACACGTACATGATGTACAACCTGGTCAACAACCGCCGCGTCATGCAGTCGGTCGGCGAGTGGCTGGTGCGCCACACCGGGAACGACGTCAACTTCCTGGCCACGCGGCTCTCCTACGCGATGAGCCTGACCGGGCCGAGCATGAACGTGCAGACCGCGTGCTCGTCGGCGCTTGTCGCCGTGCATCTGGCTTGCCAAAGCCTGCTCAGCGGCGAATGCGATCTGGCGCTGGCGGGCGGCTGCACGATCGCGCTGCCGCAGGGCCGCGGCTACTTCCACAAGCAGGGCGAAATCCTCTCGCCCGACGGTCACTGCCGGGCCTTCGACGCGGAAGCGCGCGGCACGCTGTTCGGCAGCGGCGCCGGTGTCGTTGCCTTGCGGCGGCTCGCCGATGCGGTGGCGGATGGCGACCAGGTCCTGGCGGTGGTCAAGGGTTCGGCCATCAACAACGACGGCTCCCTAAAGGTCGGCTACCTTGCCCCGAGCGTCGAGGGACAGGCGAAAGCCGTCGCCGAGGCGCTGGCGGTCAGCGGCGTCGATCCCGAGACGATCCGCTATGTCGAGATGCACGGCACCGGCACCATCGTCGGCGACCCGATCGAGGTGACGGCGCTGACGCAGGCCTGGCGCCAGTTCACCGACAAGTCCGGGTTCTGCGCCATCGGGTCGCTCAAGCCGAATATCGGACATCTCGGCGAGGCGGCCGGGGTGGCCGGGCTGATCAAGACGATCCTCGCGCTGAAGCACCGGCAGCTCCCACCCAGCCTCAACTACACCTCGCCGAACCCGCAGATCGACTTCGCGGCCAGCCCATTCTTTGTCAATGCCGACCTGTCGCCATGGCCGGCCGATGCCGGTCCGGCGCGGGCGGCGGTGACCTCGCTCGGCGCCGGCGGCACGAACTGCCACGTCATCGTCGAGGAAGCACCGGCCGCGGCGGCCGGGCGCGCCGCCCGGCCAGCGCAGGCGCTGCTTTTGTCGGCCCGCTCGCCGGGGGCGCTCGGCGCCGCGGCGCAAAACCTGGCCGCCTATCTTCGCGAGCACCAGGAAGCCGACCTGGCCGATATCGCCTACACGCTGCAAGTCGGCCGGAAGCCCTTTGCGCATCGGCTGGCCATCGCCTGCGAGGACCGCGACCAGGCTATCGCCGCGCTCGAAGCGGTGACGGAACCACCGGCGGCCCCTGACATTGCCGATCGTCCGGTGGCGTTCCTGTTCCCCGGTCAGGGATCGCAATACCCGCGAATGGGCTGGGACCTCTACCAATCCGAACCGCTGTTCCGCGAAGAGGTCGATGCCTGCGCCCGGCTGCTCAAGGAACAGCGCGACCTCGACATCCTCCCGCTGATCTTTTCCGACAGGGCCGAAGCGGCGGCCCAGGAAACGCTGAACCAGACGGCGATCGCCCAGCCGGCGCTGTTCATCGTCGAATACGCGCTCGCGAGACTGTGGATGGATTGGGGGGTCCAGCCGCGCGCCCTGATCGGCCATAGCATCGGGGAGTATGTCGCCGCCTGCCTCGCCGGCGTGTTCTCGCTGGCCGATGCGCTGTCGCTCGTGGCCGATCGCGGCTCGCTGATGCAGCAGGCGCCGAGGGGCTCCATGCTGGCGCTGCCGATGTCCGCCGCGGAAGCCACGGAGGCGTTGAAGCGGTCCGCGGCGGGCGCCGAGCTTTCGCTCGCGGCGGTCAACGGACCCGGACTTTCGGTGGTCTCGGGCACGCACGAAGCGGTCGCCGCGTTCGACAAGGAGCTCTCCGCGCGGGGCGTGCAGGGACGTCGCCTGCAGACGTCGCACGCTTTTCATTCGCAGATGATGGAGCCCGCGCTGGCGCCGTTCCGCGAGCGGGTTCGGCGGATGAAGCTCCAGGCCCCGTCGCTCCCGTTCCTGTCCAACCTTTCCGGCACCTGGATACGCCCGGAAGAGGCGACCGACCCGGAATATTGGGTCCGGCACCTGCGCGGCACGGTACAGTATTCGGACGGTGTGGCGACACTGATCGCCGAGGTCAATCCGGTGCTGCTCGAGGTCGGCCCCGGCCATACCCTCGGCAGCCTGGCACGCCAGCAGAAGACCAAGCCGGTGGCGGTGCTGACCTCGCTGCCGCGCGGCGAAGGCTCGGCAGTGGCGGCGCTGCTGAAAAGTTACGGAGAGTTGTGGCGGCTGGGCTGCAAGCTCGACCCGGACCGCTTGCATGCCGGACAGCAGCGGCGGCGTGTCTCGCTCCCGACCTACCCGTTCGAGCATAAGCGCTACTGGGTCGATCCGGATGTCGGCACGCCCCAAGTTTCCGCCGTTGAGGCCGATCTGCCGCCGCGCAAGCGGGCGGCGATCGAGGATTGGTTCACCGTCCCCAGCTGGCGGAAGGCGCCCGCTCCCGAACCCGCCGACGACGGACGCGACTGGCTGATCTTCGCCGACGAGACCGGCGTCGCCGAGGATGTGGTCGGCCGGCTCTCCGCGCGCGGAAGCGCCGCCACCGACGCGGCTCCGCAGCGACTCGAGGTCGCCGTCCCGGGGCAGACCGACAGCGTCGTGCTGCTTCCCTTCGAGCGCCCCGAGGTCGGGAGCGGCCAGGTCGAGATCCGGGTTCGCGCGGTCGGCATGAATTTCGCCGACGTGCTCAAGGCGGCCGGCGCTTTCGCGGAAGCCCCGTTCGGCATGGAATGCGCCGGGGTCGTCGAACGCGTCGGCCGTGGCGTCAGGGGCTTGCGGGTCGGTGACGAAGTCGTCGCGATCGGCCCCGACAGCTTTCGCTCCCACGTCGTGCGCGACGCGCGCCACGTTACGCGCAAGCCCCCGTCGCTGAGCCTCGAGGAGGCGGCCGCCTTGCCCGCCGCCTTTATGACCGCGTGGTATGCGCTTCACCATGTCGCCAGGCTGACCGCAGGCGAAACGGTGCTGATCCACGCCGGATCGGGCGGTGTCGGGCTGGCCGCGGTTCAGGCTGCGCGGCTCCTCGGCGCCGAGGTGATCTGCACCGCGGGAAACGCCGAAAAGCGGGCGTTTCTGCAATCGCTCGGGATTCGCCACGTGTTCGACTCGCAATCGGTCAGCTTTGCCGACGGGGTCATGGAATGCAGCGGGGGCAAGGGCGTCGACGTGGTCCTCAACTCGCTGACCGGCGACTTCATTCCCAAATCGTTTTCGGTTCTGCGCGGCGGCGGCCGGTTTGTCGAAATCGGCAAGCGCGAGATCTACACCGAGGCCCAACTGGCCGAACTGCGGCTGCCGCCGGAAACGACCTACCACCCGGTCGATCTGACCCAGGTCCTGCGGGACGATCCCGACGGATACGGGGCGCTGCTGCGGGAAATCGTCGAGCAGGCCAACTCGGAGCGGATCGTGCCGCCGCGCCACAAGGTGTTCCCGATCCGCCAGGCGGCTCAGGCCTTCCAGCTGATGCTGCAGGCGCGGCATATCGGCAAGCTGATCCTGTCCTTCGAGCCGACGGCCCACGACTATTACCGGGTTCGTACCGGCCGCGAGTTCGCCCGGACCGGCGAGCGGGAGTTTACGATCCGGCCCGGCGCCCAGGAGGATTACGTCGCCCTGCTCGACGAGCTGGAGCACGCCGGCGCCGATATCGGACACGTCGCCCATCTCTGGACCGTCGGCGACAATGCGGATGACGGCGATCCGCACGAAAAAGGCCTGGAGCGCGGGTTTTTCAGCCTCACCTGGCTGGGGCGGGCCCTCGGCAACCGTGGCTGGACCCGGCCGATCGAGCTCTGCGTGGTGTCGACGGGACTGCAGCAGATCGCCGGTGAAACGCCGGTCGAGCCGGCAAAGGCCGCCTTGCTGGGTCCATGCCGGGTTCTGCCGCGCGAGCTGACGAACCTCGCCTGCCGGAGCATCGACATTCCCGCAAGCCGGCCCGGAACCTGGCAGCGAAGCAACATCGCGGCCCAGCTCGCCGCCGAACTGACCGCGGAGGCAGCCGCGCCGACCGTCGCCTATCGCGGGTCCGACCGCTGGGAAGAATGTCGCGAGCCGGCGCCGCTCACCGAAACTCCGCTCGGCCCATCGGCACTGCGCCCCGGCGGCGTGTACATGATCACGGGCGGCCTTGGCGGGCTCGGACTGGAAGTCGCCGAACACCTTTCCCGCGCGGTGAAGGCGAAGGTGATCCTGCTTGGTCGGCGGCAGCTGCCTCCCCGCAACCGCTGGAAGCGCTGGCTGCGGGACCACGAGGAGATGGACGACGCCAGCCATGCGATTCAAAAGATCGAGGCGTGCGAGAGGCTGGGGGGCGAGATCGTCGTCGCCGCGGCGGACGTGACCGACGCCGCACAAGTCAGCGCTGCCGTCGACGACGCGGTACGGCGCTTCGGGACAATCCACGGAATCGTCCACGCCGCCGGTACGCTGCGCGACGGCTTGATCCAGCTGAAGACGCCAGACGATGCGCGGGCGGTGCTGGCGCCCAAGATCGCGGGCGCGCTGGCGCTCGATAGGGCGCTCGGCGATCGGCCGCTCGACTTCTTCGTCATGTTCTCGTCGGTCAGTCCGATCCTCGGGCTTGCCGGACAGGTCGATTACGCCGCGGCAAACGCGTTCCTCGACGCCTTCGCCGAGCGCCGCAGCGCGACCCGGCCGGGGCACACCGTGTCGGTCAACTGGGGCGCGTGGCAACGGGTCGGGATGGCGGCGCGGCACGGCGCGATCCAGACCCGCCCGGCTTCGGGCGGGGGACGCACCCATCACCCCTGGCTGCGGCAGCGGCGCGACGAGCCGGGGGCGGTGGCTTTCTCGACCGCGTTCGCCCCCATGGAGCAATGGGTGCTGGGCGAGCATCGGACGCGTGGCGGGGACGCCGTGATCCCCGGAACCGGCTATCTCGAATTGGCGAGGGCGGCCTTCAAGGAACTGGTCGATGCCGACGCCATCGAGATTTCGCGCGTCTTTTTCCGCGCGCCGTTTGTCGTTGGCGCCGACGAAACAAAGGAGCTGGAGATCGTCCTATCGCGAGATGGGGCGCGCTGGTCGTTCCAGGTGCAGTCGGACAATGGGGACACGGTGCACGTCACCGGCTACCTCGCCGCCCTATCGACGCCGCCCGCGGCCAGCATCGACGTTGCGGAACTCACCTTTCGCTGCGATCAGAGAGATGAACGGCCGGACGGCTTCATCGCCCAGGAGTTCATGGATTTCGGGCCGCGTTGGGGAAATGTGCGGTCGATCTGCTACGGCAGCCGGGAAGCGCTCCTTCACCTCGAGCTGCCGTCGCGCTTTGTTGAGGATCTGAAGGACATCGAGCTCCACCCCGCCTTGCTGGACATGGCCACGGGCGCCGCGCAACGATTGCTGCCGGAGGCGGGTACGGAGTTCTACGTGCCGTTTTCCTATGGGCGGCTCGTCTGGCGGCGCGGGCTGCCCGGCAAGCTTTACAGCCATGTCCGACGCCGCGGCGGCGAAACGAGGGGCGCCGCGGTGTTCGATGTGACGGTGACGGACGAGCACGGCGCCGTCGTGGTCGAAATCACCGATTTTACGATGATGCGGGTCGGCTCGGCCGGCGCCTTGACCGGCGGGTCGCGGTCCGCCACCGCGGCGCCGGCGGCTTCCGCCTCGACGGTTCTCGCCCGCGAGATTTTGCGCGACGGCATGCTGCCCGAGGAGGGGCTTGCCGCGTTCGACCGGATCCTGTCGAAACGCGCTGGCCCGCGCATCGCCGTGTCGCCGGTCGACCTGCAGGCGCTGAGGCGGCGGATCGACGCCGATGCGCATGCGCGCGACGAGGCCGGGTCGCCCACCGGCGGGACGGCGGGGAGCGAGGCGGGCCTGGCATCCGACGGCGCGGCGACCCCCGGCAACGTCGAGCAACGCCTTACCGCGCTCTACGCCGAGTTGCTGGGCGTCTCCGCGGTCGGCGCCAACGACGATTTCTTCGAGCTGGGCGGCCATTCGCTGCTGGCGCTGCGTCTGATTGCCCGTATCGAAAAGGAATTCGGCGCGGTCCTCTCGCTGCCCGATCTGTTCGAGCGCCCGACGGTCGCGGGGCTGCTGTCCTATCTGGGCCAGGAAGAAACCGAGGCGCCCAAGCAGCCGCGCGCAATCGTCCCGCTCAACGAGGGCGGAGCGGGGCCGGCCTTTTACTGCGTACACTCGGTGGGCGGCGAAGTGATGAGCTTCCGCCACCTGGCCAAGCTCCTCGGCTCCGAGCTGCGGTTCTACGGCATCCAGGCGCCGGTCGAGTGCCGCAATGTCGAGTTCGCCAGCTCGGTCGAGCAAATGGCCAAGTTTTATGCGGACGCCCTGGTCGAGTTTCAGCCGGAGGGCCCGTTCCTGCTGGGCGGGTGGTCGGCCGGCTCGGTCATCGCGCTCGAAACGGCGGTTCAATTGCAGGCGCGCGGCCGCGAAGTGGCGCTTCTCGCGGCGCTGGACGGGGCGCCGTTCAATACCCGGGCCGGAACCGGCCCGGCCAATCCGCTGTATTACTGGAAGCTGTTGCGCAACCTGCCGCGGTGGATCAGCGACGATCTGATGGACGATTGGTCAGCCAGCGTTTTCATGCGGCGGATCGGGAAAAAGCTGCAGGCCTTCTTCCGCATGGCGGTATCCGCCGTTCGCCGCGACAGTTCCGGCCACGGGCACGCGGTCGAGGGCTTTCTCGACACGTCGCATTTCGGCGACGCGCATGTGGAATTCATGAAAGCTCTTTTCGCCGCGCTCCGGCGGTACGTGCCGAGCGAATATTCCGGCCGAGTCGTCGTCTATAGCGCCAAGACGCAGCCCCTTTATCACCTGCTCGATGTCGCGGCGGTATGGTCGAAGATCGCGCGGAACGTCGAGGTGCTGCCGGTCCGCGGGACGCATATAAGCATCATCAGGGAACCCCATGTGCTGACCGTGGCGGATCACCTGCGGCAGCGTCTCGCCGAATTCGGCCCTGCCCCGGAGGGGGAGCCGGCACGCTCCGCTCCGGAACCGGAGCTGATGGCCGCGGGCTCTTAGTCTAGAATGAGCAGCATTCTCGTATGGACCGTGGCGTTGAGCGCGGTGCCCGAACCGCTATGGCCGCGTCTTGCGCGCCTCCTCGACGACGGAGAACGGGCGACGGCCGCACGGTTCGCGTTCGAGCGGCATCGCCGGCAGCATATCGCGGCGCACGCGCTGAAGCGGCTGATGCTGTCCGCGGTGGCGCCGAGGCCGCCGCAAAGCTGGATGTTCGAGACGGCGGCGCGGGGCAAGCCGAGGGTCGCCCCGACCACCGGCCCGCGCTTCAACCTGTCGCATTGCGACGGGCGTGCCGCCTGCGCGGTCAGCGAAAATGTCGAACTCGGCGTCGACGTGGAACCGCTGAGCCGGCACGCGCCGCTCGAACTCGCGCCGCGATATTTCGCCCCGGACGAAGCAGGCTGGCTCGGCAGCCTGCCGCCGCCGGACCGCCC
>DASUIE010000049.1:0-21863 GCA_036273175.1 Allostellaceae bacterium | reverse complement strand
ATCGATGCGTTCTGCGCCCAGGTCATCACCGTGCGGGGAGACATCACCGTCGAGATATCGCCGTTGATGAAGCCGCTGCGGGTCAGGTCGGCGCACGCGACCATCGCGCTGATCTTCCGCCGGCCCTCCTCGTTGTCGTAGTCCTTGCACTTGGCCAGCACGATCTCGCACTCGGTATCGTGCGGCAGGTAGTTGAGCGCGGTGACGATCGACCAGCGGTCCATCTGGCCCTGGTTGATCTGCTGCGTGCCGTGGTAGAGCCCGCTGGTGTCGCCGAGCCCGACCGTGTTGGCGGTCGAGAACAGGCGGAAGGCGCCGTGCGGCCGGATCACCCGGTTCTGGTCCAGCAGGGTCAGCTTACCGTCGACCTCGAGCACGCGCTGGATCACGAACATGACGTCCGGACGGCCGGCATCGTATTCGTCGAAGCACAGCGCCACCGGATGCTGCAACGCCCAGGGCAAGAGGCCCTCGCGAAACTCGGTGACCTGCTTGTTGTCGCGCAGCACGATCGCGTCCTTGCCGACGAGGTCGATGCGGCTGATGTGGCTGTCGAGATTGACGCGGATGCAGGGCCAATTAAGCCGCGCGGCGACCTGCTCGACATGGGTCGATTTGCCGGTGCCGTGATAGCCCTGGATCATGACCCGGCGGTTGAAAGCGAAGCCCGCGAGGATCGCCAGCGTCGTGTCGCGGTCGAAGCGATACGCATCGTCAAAATCGGGGACGTGTTCGCTCGACATGCTGAATGCCGGGACTTCGAGATCGCTATCGATCCCGAAGGTCTGGCGCACCGAGACTTTGATGTCTGGCATGCCGGTCGGAGTCGGCGCCAACGCCGCTTGTGCTTCGGAAGGCATAATCTGCTGGTATCCTGATCAGGGTCTGGAAGGTCAGCCTTTGCGCCCTATTCTCTAGCCGAAATAGCTGGCTTTCAAGGTGGCGTAGGCCTGGTTGATGATCTTAAGCTTCTCCTCGGCGTCTTTGTCGCCGCCATGCGCGTCCGGATGGTGCAATTTTACCAGCACCTTGTACCGTGATTTGAGGCGCAGTGGGGTGAAGGGCGGTTCGATGTCGAAAACGGCGAGCGCCTGCTCGCGCGCCGAGGCGGCGCGGGTCGGGGCATCGGTTTTGTGGCCGTTGGCGCCGCCCTGCGGCTTGGCGCCGGCTTCGCCATTCGTGCCGTAAAAGCCGAACGGGTCGCGCATCCGCGCCGCATAGGCCGGCCCGTGGCGCTCGCCAAGCTTCCAGCTCGGGCGGTGCCATACGGTGTCGCGGCGAATCTCCTGCTCGATGTCGCCCTCGCTCATCCCCGCGTAATAGTTCCACGCGGCGTTGTAGGCGCGCACATGCTCGATGCAGAACCAGAAATAATGGTCGAGCTCAAGCCGCGAGCGCGGGGCACGGTACTCGCCGCCGCACTCGCAGCCGGGATGGTCGCACAGCCGCGCCGGCGGCTCCGGCTCGGGTGCGAAAATGGGGTTGATGGCAGGACGCCGCATGGCTCCAGTATGGGAGGCCAGCCGGCAAGAGACAAGGATTCGCGGCGTCGCGGCCAAGCAACCCTGATCGGCGCTTAGTCCAGGATCAGCTTCATCCCGAGATGAGTGGCGGCGAACCCGAGCCGCTCGTAAAAGCGGTGGGCGTCGCCGCGCGATCGGTCGGTGGTGAGCTGAACGAGGCCGCAGCCGCCGGCGCGAGCGCGCTCGACCGCGTGCCGAACCAGCGCCTCGCCGAGGCCGGCGCCGCGGCACGACGCGGCGACCCGAACCCCCTCGATCTGGGCGCGCCGCATTCCCCGCCGGGACAGGCCGGGGATCACCGTGAGCTGGAGGCAGCCGACGATTGCTCCGTCGCGCTCGGCGACGAGGAGGAGATTGCCCTGCTGCGCCGCCACCTCGTCGAATGCGCGATCGTATGCCGCCATATCGGCGGGATCCTCGCGGCTCTGCCCAAGCGGGTCGTCGGCGAGCAGCGCGACGATCGCCGCGATGTCGCCGCGCCGCGCCTCGCGCACGAAAAAGGCCGCCTGCCCATGCCTCGGCACGGACAGGCGGCCCATTCTCGCGACTCTAGCGGTGGACCGTGCTTAGAAGTCCATCCCGCCCATGCCGCCGCCGCCCGGCGGCATCATCGGCGGACCCTTGGGCTCCGGCTTCTCGGCCACCATCGCTTCGGTGGTGATCAAGAGCCCGGCGACCGAGGCCGCGTCCTGAATGGCGTGCCGCACCACCTTGGTCGGGTCGATAATGCCGGCCTGGACCATGTTGGTGAACTCGCCCTTCTGCGCGTCGTAGCCGAAGTTCGTGTCCTTGCTGTCGAGCAGCTTGCCGACGATGATCGAGCCGTCGGTGCCCGAATTCTCGGCGATCTGCCGCACCGGAGCCTGCAAGGCCCGGCGGACGATGTCGATCCCGACCTTCTGGTCGTTGTTGGCCGGGGTCAGACCGTCCAGCGCCCGCGAGGCGTAGAGCAGGGCCGAGCCGCCGCCGGCGACGACACCCTCCTCGACCGCGGCGCGCGTGGCATGCATCGCGTCGTCGACACGATCCTTCTTTTCCTTCACCTCGATCTCGGTCGAACCGCCGACGCGGATCACCGCGACGCCGCCGGCGAGCTTCGCCAGCCGCTCCTGCAGCTTTTCGCGATCGTAGTCGGAGGTGGTCTCCTCGATCTGCTGACGGATCTGGGTGCAGCGGCCCTCAATGTCGTCCTTCTTGCCGGCGCCGTCGATGATGGTGGTGTTTTCCTTCTCGACGCGCAGCTTCTTGGACTGTCCGAGCATGTCGAGCGTGACGCTCTCAAGCTTGATGCCGAGGTCTTCGCTGATGACCTGGCCGCCGGTGAGGATCGCGATGTCCTCGAGCATCGCCTTGCGGCGATCGCCAAAGCCCGGCGCCTTCACCGCCGCGACCTTGAGGCCGCCGCGCAGCTTGTTGACGACCAGCGTCGCCAGCGCCTCGCCCTCGACATCCTCGGCGATGATCAGCAGCGGACGCCCGCTCTGAACCACCGATTCAAGCACAGGCAGCATCGCCTGGAGGCCGCTGAGCTTTTTCTCGTGGATCAAGATGTAGACGTTGTCGAGCTCGGCCAGCATCTTCTCGGCGTTGGTGACGAAATACGGCGAGAGGTAGCCGCGGTCGAACTGCATGCCCTCGACCACGTCGAGCTCGGTTTCGAGGCTCTTGGCCTCTTCGACCGTGATCACGCCCTCGTTGCCGACTTTCTGCATCGCCTCGGCGATCTTGTCGCCGACCTCGCGCTCGCCGTTGGCCGCGATCGTGCCGACCTGGGCGATCTCCTCGTTGGTCGAGATCTTCTTCGACTGCGACTTCAGCGAGGCGACGACCGCCTCGACCGCGATGTCGACGCCGCGCTTCAGGTCCATCGGGTTCATCCCCGCGGCCACGGCGCGCGCGCCTTCCCTGACGATCGACTGGGCCAGCACGGTCGCCGTGGTGGTGCCGTCGCCGGCCTGGTCGTTGGTCTTCGAGGCGACCTCGCGGACCATCTGCGCGCCCATGTTCTCAAACTTGTCGGCGAGCTCGATCTCCTTGGCGACGGTGACGCCGTCCTTGGTGATCCGGGGGGCGCCGAACGATTTGTCGAGCACGACGTTGCGGCCCTTCGGACCCAGCGTCACCTTGACCGCGTTGGCGAGAATATCGACGCCGCGCAGCATCCGGTCGCGCGCGTCGCCTGAGAATTTTACGTCTTTTGCTGCCATCTTCCGCGCTCCTTAGGCGATCACGCCCATGATGTCGGACTCTTTCATGATGATCAGTTCTTCGTCGTTGATCTTGACCTCGGTGCCCGACCACTTGCCGAACAGAACCCGATCACCCTGCTTCACATCCATCGGCACCAATTTGCCGTCTTCGCCCCGTGCACCGGGACCTGCCGCGACCACCTCGCCCTCCATCGGCTTTTCCTTCGCCGTGTCGGGGATGATGATCCCGCCCCGGGTCTTTTCCTCGCCCTCAAGGCGCCGGATCAGAACCCGGTCATGTAACGGACGGAACGCCATGAAAACCCTCCTCGCAACGTCTGACCCTTACTCGGATAGCACTCCCCACCCGAGAGTGCTGCTGAGATAGTCGGGAGCCAAAATCATGTCAAGGGCGAGGGTAGGGCGCGCCGCACCCCTGTCGGAATTTTGACAACGCGAGACACGCGCGGCACTCTGGCCACGCTATAATCGGCGCAACGCCAAATCACGGGCAGCCAATATGCCGCGAAACATCGAGTGGGAAATTCCCAGCGAGCTGCAGCCCAAGCCCGAGGACTATTCGTTCGACCTCGACGAAAAGCTGGGCGGGGTGCTCGGCCTGCAGGCGACCATCCCGGACGATGCGTTTACTGCGGCGACGCTGGGCACCGAGCGCGCGGGAAGCGGCGTGCTGATCCGGCGCGACGGGCTGGTGCTGACGATCGGCTACCTGATCACCGAATCCGAGACGATCTGGCTTACCTCGTCGGTGGGCGGGGCGGTGCCCGGTACCCTGATCGGCTACGACCAGGAAACCGGGTTCGGGCTCGTGCAGGCGCTGGGCCGCATGTCGGTGGCGCCGATCGAGCTCGGCACCGGCACGCGAGTCGGCGCCGGCGACAAGGCGATCGTCGCCGCCGAGGGCGGCCGCCGCCACGCCATAGCCGCCACCGTGGTGGCCCGCCAGGAATTCGCCGGGCATTGGGAATACCTGCTCGACCGCGCGATCTTCACCGCTCCGGCCCATCCGTTCTGGGGCGGCGCCGCGCTGATCTCGTCCGAGGGGAATTTGGTCGGCATCGGCTCGCTGCACGTGCAGCATTCGAGCGGCCGGCAGCTTCGCCGCGACGTCAACATGATCGTGCCCATCGACCTGCTCGAGCCGATCATGGAGGACATGCTGACCTATGGCCGGCCGAACCGGCCGCCGCGGCCGTGGCTGGGTCTCTATGCCGCAGAGGTCGATGACGACAACGCCGTCGTCGTCGCCGGGATGTCTGAGCGCGGACCGGCGATCAAGAGCGGCCTCAAGCCCGGCGACCGCATCGTCGCGGTGCGCGACGAGCCGGTCTCGACCCTCGCCTCGTTCTGGCGGCGGGTCTGGGCGAGCGGGCCGGCCGGCAGCGAGGTCGTGCTCCAGGTCGTCCGCGACAACGACCCCCGCACCGTGCGCATCGAGTCAGCCGACCGCACCCGGATGATGAAGGCGCCAAAGCTGCATTGAGCGCTGGCCTATTTGGCGGCGTCGGCGATTTTGGGCGGGCCGGTCCAGCTCTTCAGCACCGGCAGGATTTCCTTGGCGTAGAGGCGCACCGACTGCTCGGCGAGCGCGTAGGGCGTACCGCCGAAGCGGAACGACGTGCACAGCTCGAACTCGCCGACCGCCGCGCGGCGCTCCTCAAGGGCACGGAGGATTTTGTCGGGGGTGCCGTAGACCGCCGCCTTGAGAAACGCCTCGACGATTCCGTCGCGGCCCGCTTCCCGCGCCAGCTCCGCCTTCTTGGCGTAGGCGTCGTAGCCTTTGATGCGGCTGAAATGGCCGCTCAGGATTTCGTAGTGTTCGAGGTTGCTGTCGACGAACGACCCCATGTGGCGGCGCGCCAGATCGTCGATCCCGTCCATCGTCGGTGTGCAGACGCAGAAATCGGCGATCAGGAAAGGCGGCGCCTCCTCGCCGTGGAATTGGCGGAACAGCTCTCGGTGCCGCTCGATCTGCGGCAGGCGCATCGGCCACGGACGGTCGGCGAACATCACCATCCGCGCCTTGAGCCGGGCCGCCGCCTCGACCGAGTCCTCGCTCGACGCGACGGCGTAGGTGCGGTCCTCGAAGCTACGGGTCGGCTTGGGCCGGATCGGCGTCTTTGGCTGCTTGTAGAACTTGCCGTTGCCTTCCATGACCCCGGTGCGCAGCGCGTCGAGGATCATCGGCGCGGCTTCGTCGAACCGCTCGCGCGACTCGTCCATCGAGATCGGGCCGCGGAAATGGCCGAACTCGCGCCGCGACAGCCCGCGCCCGATTCCGAAGCGGAAACGGCCGCCGCTGACCTGGTCGAGGATTGCGACCTGCTCGGCGACCCGAAGCGGGTCGTGCCAGGGCAGGATCACCGCCGCGGTGCCGAGATCGGCGTGGCCGGTCACGCCCGCCAGATAGCTCATCAGCTGCAAGTTATCGGGGCAGAACGAATAGTCGTAGAAATGGTGTTCGACCGACCACAAGACATCGAAGCCGAGCTCGTCGGCCAGTCGCGCCAGCCGGATCTCCTCGTCCCACACCTGCTGGTCGCTGAGGCCGGTCCAGCCATAGCTGGCAAAGACCATCTGAATGCCGACATCCATCGCTGCCTCCCTCGGGGTGCGGCCGATATGCTGGCGTAAGCGCCGAGCCGGCTCAAGGCTTCGCGAGCGCCGCGCATTGCGGCGGCAGCTGCGATACCAGCATCGGCGGCCGCGGCGGTCCCGGCTTCGGGTGCCGCGCCGTCTCGGTGAACCACCAGTCGAGCTCCTTGCCGCACCCGTCGCCGGGCGGCGGCGGCCCCTGGTTCTCGCATTCCGCCGCGCCCCTCGGGCAGGCGATGCGCCAGTGAAAGTGGTCGTCATGGCGCCACCATGGCCGGATCAAGCGCAGCCAGCCGCGGTCGGTCCCGGCCTCGCGGCACAGCGCGCGCTTGATCGCCGGGTTGACGAAAATGCGCGCGGTCTCGGGCATCCGCGCGGCGGCCTCGAGGAGGGCGCGGTATTGCGGCGCCCATACCTTGCGGTCGACATCGTTGCCATCCGCCGCGACCACCTTGACCGCGCCGATGGTGTCGCGCTCGGCGGGGCTCAGGCGGCGGTCCGGCATCGGCGTCAGCCACAGATCGACATCGAGGCCGATCTGGTGCGACGCGTGCCCGGTCAGCATCGGACCCCCGCGGGGCTGCGCCATGTCGCCGACGAGAAGGCCCGGCCAGCCGAGCGCGGGCAGCTTCGCCGCGAGACCCTCGATCGCCGCGATCAGCTGCGGCTGGCCCCAAAAGCGGTTGCGCGAGGGGCGCATGACCTGCCAGGCCGGGCCGTCCGCCGGCAGCGGGACCGCACCCGCCTGGCAGCCCTTGGCGTACGAACCGATCGGTTGAGCCGGCCCCGGCGACGGCGCCGCGATCTGGCCGAAGACCCGCTTCGCCGCGTCTGCCGGCAAATGGGCCAACAGGGCCTGGCGCCGCGCCGCGTCCTGCGCCGCGGTGTCCTGCGCCGCTGCCGGCGGGGCGGCGAGAAGCAACCCGACCACGGCTCCGATCCGCCACATCGCAAATCCCTCCCTCAAACCGAAAAACGTCGAGATTTTAGGAAATTAACCACTAATTTCGCGGCAAATACGACGCGACCGAGCTAAGTTCCGCCGATGAAGCCGGCCGCTTATTTCGCGAGCCCGCACCGGTTTATGGCGATGCTGGGTGATGAGCCAGTTCATTCCGCGGGAACCCCAGCGGGCAAGTTGATCCTTATCGTCGAGGACAACGAGCTCAACATGCGGTTGCTGAACGACGTGCTCGAAGCGCATGGCTACGCGATCATCAAGACCGACCACGGCGAAGTGGCGATCGACCTCGCGCGGAGCGCGCATCCGGACGTGATCCTGATGGACATCCAGCTACCCGACATCTCCGGGCTCGAGGCGACGCGCCGGCTGAAGCAGGACGAGGCGACCCGGTCGATCCCGGTTATCGCGGTCACCGCCTTCGCGATGTCGGGCGACGAGCGCAAGGCTCGGGAGAGCGGGTGCGACGCCTATGTCTCCAAGCCGATCATGCTCCAGCCCTTTCTCGCCCTGCTCGAGCGCTATGCCGGCGGGCAGGTGACCTCGGCCTAGCGCCTCGCGACGATTGGCCGCGCGGCGGCCGGGATGATGCCATGCGCCTGTCTTCGATCGTGCTGCTGGCGGGGATAGGAACGGCAAGTCTCTATACGGCCGCCCATCCCGCCCGGGTGATGAACCTCTATGAGGGGATGTACCCGAGCGAGCCGTACAAGCGGCAGGCGCTGCAGATCTGCTTCGAGCGCGACCACAATTTCAACCGCGGCGACGCGGCCTCCCGCGATGCCTGCTACCGGCAGCTTCTGGCGGGGCCGAACCCGATGCCGGACCCGCGCGAGCTGGCGCCGCCGCGCACCGGCGAGCCCAATTTCATCGATCTCTACCGGGCCGCCGGACAGGGCCACCTGCCCCGGGGCGATATCCGCTTCGACCAGCAGAACGACCGCTACCTGCACCCGAAATAGCCGAATTCCTCGCCCTGGGGCGTGGCGCGGGTTAACCTCCGCGGATGAAGCTTTATGGATTCTTCCGCTCCTCGGCGGCGTTTCGCGTCCGCATCGCGCTGAATTTAAAGGGGCTTGTTTACGAGAATGCGTTCATCCATCTGCGCAAGCGCGAGCAGGAAAAGCCGGAATTCCTCGCGGTCAACCCGCAGGGGCTGGTGCCGGCGCTGGAGATAGACGGGCATACGCTGATCCAGTCGCTGCCGATCGTCGAGTATCTCGACGAGCGCTACCCCGACCCGCCGCTGCTGCCGCGCGATCCGGCCGACCGGGCGCGGGTGCGGGCCCTTGCGTCCATCGTCGCCTGCGACATCCATCCGGTCGACAATCTGCGGGTGCTGCGCTACCTGACCCGACCTCTCGGGCATGACGAGGCCGCCGTGGCGGCATGGTTCAACCATTGGATCGAGGCGGGGTTCCGCGCGCTCGAGCCGCTGCTCGCCGGCGACGCGCGCACCGGCGCCTTCTGCCACGGCGACAGCCCCGGGCTTGCCGACATCACGCTTGTGCCTCAGGTTTTCAACAGCTACCGCTATTCCCTCGACCTCGCCCCGTTCCCGACGATCCGGCGGATTTACGAGACTTGCATGAAACTCGACGCCTTCGCCGCCGCCGATCCCGGCTCGCAGCCCGACCGCGAGGCGTGATGCCGCGCGCATTCCTGTCGCTCGTCTTCGCCGCGCTCGCGTCGGCGCTGGCCGCCTGCAACGGCCAGACGGCGAACCCGGCGCCCGGCGCCGGCCCGGCCGATATCGGCCTCATCGAGGACGTCATGCGCGAGGTCGAGAAGAGCTATGTCGTTCCGGTTCAGCCCGACAAGCTGGTGACCGGGGCGCTGAAAGGGATGCTCGGCCGCCTCGACCCGCATTCCGACTTCCTCAGCGAGCACGAGTACCGCGAGCTCGTCGCGACCACCAGCGGCCAGTTCGGCGGGGTCGGCATCGAGATATCGGTCGAGGATGGGGTGCCGCAGGTAGTCGCCGCGATCGACGGGACCCCGGCCTCGGCGGCGGGGGTCGAGCCCGGCGACCGGATTATCAAGGCCGATGGCCAGCCTACCGTCGGCATGGATATCGAGGAGGTCGTGCGCCGGCTGCGCGGCAATCCGGGCACCCGCGTCGTCCTGACGATCGCGCGCGCCTCGCGCGAGCCGTTCGAGGTGCCGATCGTGCGCGCGGTCATTCACGTCGAGTCGGTGAAGTCGGCGCTGAAGGCGAACCGGATCGGCTATGCCCGCGTCAGCACCTTCGACGACAACAGCAATGCCGAGCTTCGCGCCGCGATCGGCCGGGCGAAGCGCGAGGCGGGCGGCCAGCTCGCCGGGTTCGTGCTCGACCTGCGCAACGACGCCGGGGGCTTGCTCGACGCTGCGATCGACGTCGCCAGCGACTTTCTCGACAAAGGCATCGTCGTGACGACGCGCGGGCGCGATCCCGACGAGAACCGCATCTTCGCCGCCCCGGCCGATGGCGACCTGGTGCGCGGGGTCCCGATGGTGGTGCTGATCAACGGCGCCTCGGCCTCCGCCTCGGAGATCGTTGCCGGCGCCCTGCAGGACAACCGCCGCGCCACGGTGATGGGCACCCGCAGCTTCGGCAAGGGCTCGGTGCAGAGCATCATCCCGATCCACGGCCGCGGCGCGTTGCGGCTGACGACGGCGCTCTACTACACGCCGTCCGGCGCCTCGATTCAGGGCAGCGGCATCACCCCCGACGTGGTCGCCTCCCTGCCCAAGGATGCGCAGGTCGCCAACGCGTTGATGACCCATGAAAGCGACCTGTTCGGGACGCTGAAGCCGAGCGGACCGCTCGCGCCGACGGGTCCGCGCGCCAAGCCGCCGCGCCCGGGCGACGACGAGGCCGACCGCCCGATCAGTCCCAAGCTGATCGGGACGCCGCAGGACACCCAGCTTAACGCCGCGCTCGAATATCTCCGTCGCCATCCGCAGCCGCCGCCATCGGAGCGCCGCCCGCAGGCGAAACGCTGAGCCGGTCCGGCGGCGCTACACCGCACGCGCCACCAACGGGGCCAGGAAGTCGCGCAGCACCGGCGACCACTTGGCGTGCTCCGGCCCGCTCGATGAATGGCCGAGCTCGCTGTCGAGCTCGAAATAGCGCGCGTCGACCCCGGCTGCCTTGAGCCCGTCGATGACACCCGGTGCGATATGCGGTGGGAACAGCGCGTCGGTGCGGCAGAGGATGTAGAGTACCTTGGCCTTGATCCGGCTGAAGCTGGGCCGCGCGTCGAAGCCGAGGAGAGCCCGGCGCAGGATTATCAGCGAGTTCGCGTCCCATTTCGCCGCCCAATCGGCGGCCGTTTTGCGGATCTGCGCCTCGCGTTCGGCCGGGTCGGGGAAGCGCGGGGCGAGCGCCGCCTCGATGCCGTAACGCTTCAGTGTCTCGGCGCGGATCTCGGTCAGCACGGTCTTGGCGCCGCCCTTGCCGTAGTAATCGCCGCCATGCCATTCGGGGTCGGTGGCAAGGCGGGCGGTGACCTCGGCGAGCTGCTTGTCGGTATTGACCGAGGCCCAGGGCGCGGTGTTGACCGGCACGATCGCGTCCATGTGGTCGGGATAGGCCGTCGCCCATTGGAATGCCTGATAGCCGCCGTAAGAAGGGCCGGCGACGGCGACCAGATGCGAGATGCCGAGCCACTCGATCAGCGCCTTCTGCGCGGCGACGATGTCGCGGATCGCCAGGTTCGGGAAGGCGCTGCCATAGGGCTTGCCGGTCGCCGGGTTCGTGCTCGACGCGTTGGTCGAGCCAAAGGACGAGCCGATCATGTTCGAGGCGACGACGAACAGCTTGTCCGTGTCGATCGCCTTGCCCGGCCCGATCAGCCCGTCCCAGGCGCCGGGCAGGTTGCCGTTGGCCGGGTTGCGCCCGGCCTGATGATGGCTGCCGGTATAGCCGTGGGTGATCAGCACCGCGTTGCGGCCGTGGCGCTGCAGCCGGCCATAGGTCTCGTAGGCGATTGTCGCCTCGGGCATCACGGTGCCGTCGGACAGGCGAAAGTCCCGGATCGTGAAAAAGCGATCCTCGACCGCGCCGATATCGGCGGTCTTGACGGGCGCGGCGTCGTTCATGGTTTCCTCCCCGGGCTTTGGCCTCGACCAATCTACCATACCGGCTTTCGGCGAGGCGCGGTTCGCGCTATGGAGAAGCGATGCGCCGTTTTCTCAGCCTCCTGCTGCCGCTGCTCGTGCTCGCCGCCTGCGACGGCGATGGCGGCCCGACGCCGCTGCCGACCGAGCAGATCACCGCCGCGTTCCCGCCGCATGGGATCACGGATGTCATCGTCATCGACGCGACCGACCGGCTGCCGCTGCGCTCGGCGGTGCTGATCGCGCCGGATGGGCGGACGACGCAGGCCGACGGTATCGAGGTCAACGACCGGCCGCATTACGCCGCGGGCCTCTCCGCCTCGGCCAATCCGACCCGCACCGGTCTCGGCGAGCTGAGCGTGCCGAGCCCGCTCAGCGGCCCCGCGATCCACAGCGAGGGCGAGCTCTTGATCGCGCTGTCGAAGGCCTCGATCACGCTGGCAGACCCGGTCTCGTACCGCCGCGACTGGCAGCGCTACCGCATCCGCCTCGATTTCGGCACACCGCCCGGCGCCGTCGAAACCCGCGAGATCGCCGCGCCCGAACCGCCGGCGTCCTAGTCAAGCGTCCGGGAGTATTTCGCCGAGCCGATGACCGTCACGATTACCGCCTTTGAGCGGTCGCCCGATCGCGGCAAGGGGCTGGCGCGCGATACGCGGGTTCGCTGGGCGCTCGAAGAAGTGGGCCAGCCCTACGAGGTTCGCCTCATCTCGTTCGGCGCCATGAAGAAACCGGCGCACCTGGCGCTTCATCCATTCGGCCAGATTCCGACCTATGAGGAAGGCGATCTCGCCCTGTTCGAGACCGGGGCGATCGTGCTTCATATCGCCGAGCGCCACGCGGGCCTGCTGCCGGATGACCCCGATGCACGGGCGCGCGCGATCATGTGGATGTTTGCCGCGCTCAACACGGTGGAGCCGCCGATCCTTGAGCTCGCAAACGCCAAACTCCTGGAGGGCGATAAGACCTGGTGCGAGGAGCGCCTGCCCCTGGTCGAGAATCGCGTCCGCGACCGGCTGGTCCGGCTTTCCGGCCGCTTGGGTGACGCCGACTGGCTCGACGGTGCGTTTAGCGCGGGCGATCTGATGATGGTGTCGGTGCTGCTTAGATTGAGATCATCGGGCGTTCTGGACGAATTTCCGAACCTGGCCGCCTATGTTGGCCGCGGCGAAGCGCGGCCTGCGTACAGGCGTGCTTTCGACGCCCAGCTCGCCGTTAACGCCGGTGAGCCGCCGATCCGCCGATAACCGGTCAGTCGCCGCGCCGCGCCCAATCGACGAGCCGGTCGAGGAAACCCTGGCCGGCCGCCAGTTCCTCGCGGGTGATGAATTCGTTGGGTTGGTGGGCGACGTCGATCGAACCGGGGCCGCAGATGACCGCGGGGATGCCGGCGCGCTGGTACAGTCCCGCCTCGCTCGCAAAGGACACGGTGGTGACCGTGTTGACCCCGGTCAGCCGCCGCGCCAGCGCCTCGGCGGGTGAGTCGGCGACCGGCGCCAGCGGCGGCACGGCGACGACGGTCTCGGTGTCGATGTCTGCGCCGGGAAACGCGGCGCGCATCCGCGGCAGCAGTTCGGCGGCGATAAAGCCGTCGATCCCGGCCTTGATCGCCTCGGGGTCGTCGCCCGGCACGGCGCGCAGATCCCACTCGAAGCTGCAATCGCGGGCGATGATGTTGACCGCGGCGCCGCCGCCGATCGTGCCGACATTGAGCGTTGTGTAGGGTGGGTCGAAACCGGCGCCGCCGCTTCGCCGCTCGGCCTCGGCGCCGACCCGGCCGATCTCGGCGATGATCCGCGCGGCGGCAGCGATCGCGTTGACGCCGCGGCCGGGCGCGCTCGAATGGCCGTCGCGTCCGGTCACGCGCGTGCGAAAGAACGAACAGCCCTTTTGCGCGTTCGCGACCTGCATCGAGGTCGGCTCGCCGACGATCGCGAGGCGCGGGCGCGCCGCGCCCTCCGGCAGCGCCGCGATCAGGTGCGGGGCGCCAAAGCAGCCGCTCTCCTCGTCATGGGTGAAGGCGAGGTGGATCGGCACCGCCAGGTCGCGCGCCGTCATTTCCGGCACCAGCGCGAGGACGAGGGCGATAAAGCCCTTCATGTCGGCGCTGCCCCGGCCGTAGAGGCGGCCGTCGCGCTCGGTCAGCGAAAACGGGTCGCTGTCCCATTCCTGCCCGCTCACCGGAACGACATCGGTGTGGCCGGAAAGGATGACGCCGCCGCGGTCGCCGGGCCCGATCGTCGCGAACAGATTGGCCTTGCCGGCGGCGCGGTCGCCGCTTAGCGCGCTGTCGACGCCGAACCCTGCGAGATAATCCCTGACCCACTCGATCAGCGCCAGGTTCGAGCGCGAGGAGGTAGTGTCGAAGGCGACGAGGCGCTCGAGGATGTCGAGCGCGCTAGACGTTTTGGCTGCTCCCGCTTCCGGGGGTGCCGATCATCGCCAGAACCTCGCGCCGGCTCGTCGCGTCGGTGCGGAATTCACCAAGCATGCGGCTCGTCACCATGTTGACACCGGCCTTGTGCACACCGCGCGTGGTCATGCATTGGTGCGCCGCCTCGATGACGACGGCCACGCCCTTCGGCTGGAGGACCTCGTTGATCGTGTTGGCCACTTGCGCAGTCATCTTTTCCTGGATCTGCAGGCGCTTGGCATAAACCTCGACCAGCCGTGCCAGCTTGGAGATGCCGACGACGCGGTTGTTGGGCAGATAGGCGATGTGCACCTTGCCGATAATCGGCGCGATGTGGTGCTCGCAAAACGACTCGAAGCGGATGTCCTTGAGAAGAACGATCTCGTCGTAGCCGTCGGTTTCCTCGAAGGTCCGCTGAAGCAGCGCCACGGGGTCCTCGCCGTAGCCGCTGAAATATTCCCGGTACGAGCGGACGACCCGGTCGGGGGTGCCGAGCAGCCCCTCGCGCGACGGGTCGTCGCCGGCCCAGCGGATCAGCGTACGCACGGCATCGAGGGCTTCCTCACGGCTCGGCCGCGCTGGCGCCTTCGGGCGGAGCGGCTTGACGATGGATGACATTCGCTTGTTCTTTCTTGGGGCGTGCTGGCTGGGGCGGGCTGACTGAGGCGGTGCTAGTTCAGGCGGACCTGCTGCTGCGGGCTGTCGAGCGAGAAGGCCGGAACATGCGCGAGGAAGCTCTCGCCCGCATCCGTCGACATTTCGTAGTCCCCGACCATCAGCCCGGACGGGGTCGGCAGCGGGCACGAGCTCGTATACTCGAAGTTATCGCCGGGCTTCAGCACCGGCTGCTCGCCGACGACGCCGGGGCCGCGCACTTCCTGCTGGCGGCCGTCGGCATCGGTGATCCGCCAGTGCCGGTTGCGGAGCTGCACCGTCTGGTCGCCGCCATTCTCGATCCGCACGTGATAGGCCCAGACATAATGGTCGTCGGCCGGCGAGGAGTGCTGTTCGAGATAAAACGGCTTCACCGTTATGGTGATAGAGCGGGTGGTTTCGGAATACATGCGGTTGTGCCTTCACGGCAGGGCTGGCGCGCCACAATGTCGTTTGCCGGCGCTAACGCGTCAAGGAGGCCGGCGAATTCAGCCCTTGCCCGGAGCCAACAGCGCGAGCAGCCGTTCGTCCGGCGCCCGGGCGCCGTCGGGCCGGATCGTCTGGATGCAGACATGGTCGGCGCCGGCGTCCCAATGCTCCTGGATGCGCTTGCGGATCGCGCCTTCGTCTCCCCAGGCGACATTGGCGTCGATAAAGCGGTTCGATCCGCCGCCCGCCATCTCGTCGTCGCCAAACCCCAGCCGGCGCCAGTTATTGGCGTAGTTGTCGAGCCGCATATAGGGGGCGAGCGCCTGCTTCGCGGCGGCGCGCGCGGTGGCGGCGTCGGTTTCGAGCAGCACCCAGACCTCGGGGCATAAGAGCTTGCCCGGCCCCATGATCCGGCGCGCCTCGGCGGTGTGATCGGGCGGCACGTTGTAGGGGTGCGAGCCGTCGGCATCGCTCGCCGACAGCTCCAGCATCCGCGGGCCGAGCGCGGCGAGGATCGTCAGCGGCTTCTCGGCGGGCTCCGGCGCGCCGTACGGGGCCGCCGCCATCGCCTGCAGATAGGTGCGCATCGTCGCGATCGGGCGGCCGTAGGTGTGGCCGCGCAGCCCCTCGACAGAGGGCACATGCGAGACGCCGAGCCCGAGCAGGAAGCGGCCGCCGGATTGCTCGGCGAGCGCCCGCTGGCCGTTCGCCATCGCCATCGCGTCGCGCGCGTAGATGTTGGCGATGCCCGGCGCGACGACCAGCCGGGTCGTGTTGGCGAGCAGCCACGACGAATGCACCATGACATCGCGGCCGCGGCTCTCGGGCATCCACAAGGCGCTGTATCCCCACGCCTCGACCCGCTTGGCAAAGGCGGCGCCGTCGGCGGCGCTCATCGGGTCCATCGCGTTCCAGACGCCGAGTCTGCCGAGCTGCATGCGAAAATCCTCCGCCCGGCGGATTGGCCGGCGAAGGCATGTTAGAGAGGCTGGGGCAGGGTGTGAAGCGCCGGCCGGGCCGTCCCCCAGCCGGCGCCTCCGGATTACAGGTCGCCGGCGACCGTGTTGAACGTGCTGCTGAGGTTGGTGCCGACGGTGCCCATCACGACAACCGCGGCGACCGCGATCAGCGCGGCGATCAGCCCGTATTCGATGGCGGTCACGCCGCTCTCGTCCCGCAACAAGGCGGTGACTGGATGACTGGTCGCGACAAGATGCTTCTTTATCCGTTGCAGGGCACGCATCGTTTTCTCCCAGAAGTTCAGTTAACCAAGAATGGCGAGGCCGCAAGTGGTGAACGAAAAATGCGTCCCCATCGTTTAACAGGAGATTAATTCTCGCGTTGTCCTTATTAGGTCTCGGTACCGTTTTTTGAAGTGTTTTATACTTCTTTATAAACGAGACATAAATGTTGCATTGGATCAAATAGCATTACTAATCGTTGGAAATTTGCGGTGACCATTCCGTAACGCGAAACCCTTGTTCGGCTGGAACTTGGCGCGTATCAACAGCGCATTCATGCCGGTCCTCTTCCTCATCGTCCTCGTCGACCTCGTCGGGTTCGGCTTGGTCATTCCGCTCCTCCCGTTTTACGCCGCGCGCTTTGGCGCGTCGCCGCAAGCGGTGACAATCCTCGTCGCGGTGTATTCGCTGGTGTCGATGGTTACGGCGCCGCTCTGGGGCCGGCTCAGCGACCGCATCGGCCGCCGCCCGGTGCTGATGGCGAGCACGATCACCTCGTCCCTCGCGTATTTGTGGCTCGGCCTGGCTCCGTCGCTATGGATGCTGTTCGCGGCGCGGGCGCTCGCCGGGGCCTGCGCCGGCAACATCTCGGCGGCACAGGCCTATATCGCCGACATCACCACGCCGGAAAACCGGGCTCGCGGGATGGGGATGATCGGCGCGGCGTTCGGGATCGGTTTTATCATCGGACCGGCGCTTGGCGGCGCGGTCGCCGGCAATGATATTGCCCACGCCGATCTGATGACCCCGGGGGTGATTGCCGCCGGCCTATCGCTCGTGGCTTTTCTCGGCGTCGTCGCAATCCTGCCGGAGAGCCTCAAGCCCGAGGCGCGGAGGCCGCCGAAACGGGGCCGCCTTGCCGCGATCGGCGCCGCGTTTCGGCGGCCGGTGCTGTCGCGGCTTCTGCTGGTGTTCTTTCTCGCGATCCTCGCCTTCGCCGGGATGGAGGCGACCTTCGCGCTGTGGGCGATGCGGCAGTTCTCGTGGGGTCCGGCCCAGGTCGGCTATATCTTCACCTATGTCGGGGTGCTCTTGGCCGTGATGCAGGGCGGCGCGATCGGGCCGCTGACCAAGCGCGTCGGCGAGGAATGGCTGCTGCTCGGCGGGCTTGGACTTATCGCGCTGGGGCTGGTGATATTGCCGGCCGCCACGGGGCTGGCGCCGCTGCTCGTGTCGATGACATTGCTCGCCTTCGGCATGGGGGCGATGCAGCCATCGTTGAACAGCCTCATCTCGCGTCGCGCGGGCAGCGAGGAGCAGGGCGAGGTAATGGGCGTCGCGCAATCGGTCAGCAGCTTTTCGCGGGTGCTCGGGCCGGCCATCGCCGGTGCGCTGTTCGCCGGGCTCGGCAGCGGCTCGCCGTTCATCTGGGGCGCAATTTTGGTGGTCGCCGCGCTCGCGATCGGGCTGCGGCTCAAAGGCGTCGTGCCATGAGCCCGCGCGGGCGGATGCCGCCGCCGATCATGGGCGCGCCGAATGGCCGCTTCATCGACGGGCTGCGCGCGATGCGCCGGCTGCTACCGTATCTGTGGCCGCGCCACGCGCTCGACCTCAGGGTGCGGGTGGTCCTGGCGGTGGCGTGCCTCGTCGCCGCGAAGCTCGTCAATATCGGCGTGCCGTTTCTCTACAAGCACGCGGTCGACGCGCTGAGCGGCAGCGCGGTCGCGGTGCCGGTGACGATCGTCATCGCGTATGGCGTCGCCCGCGTCATGTCGCAGGCGTTCAACGAGCTACGCAACGCGGTCTTCGCCAAGGTCGAGCAGCGCGCGGTGCGCCAGCTCGCCCTCGCCACGTTCCGGCATCTCCACGCCCTGTCCTTGCGCTTTCACCTGGAGCGCCGCACCGGCGGGCTCGCCCGCGCGGTCGAGCGCGGCACGCAGGCGATCGACTTCCTCCTATCGTTCATGCTGTTCAACGTGATCCCGACGCTGGTCGAGATCCTGATCGTCTGCGGCATCCTGTGGCGGCTCTACGACTGGCGCTTCGCCGCGGTCACCTTTGTCACCATCGTGCTCTACGTCGCCTTCACCTTCGCGATCACCGACTGGCGGGTGCGCTTTCGCCGCGAGATGAACGAGCGCGACAGCGAGGCCAATTCCAAATCGGTCGACGCGCTGCTCAATTTCGAGACCGTCAAATATTTCGCCAACGATGCGCACGAGGCCGCGCGCTACGACCGCGCCCTCCACGCTTACGAGAGCGCCGCGGTCAAAAGCGAGACGACGCTGGCGCTGCTCAACATCGGCCAGGGCGTGATCATCGCCTGCGGCCTCATCGCGATGATGCTGCTGGCCGCCTACGGCGTCGCCGCCAAGGTGATGACGGTCGGCGATTTCGTGCTGGTCAACGCGTATCTGATCCAGCTCTACATGCCGCTCAACTTCCTCGGCATGGTCTACCGCAACATCAAGCAGTCGCTGACCGATCTCGAGCAGCTGATGGGGTTGCTCGATATCGCGCCCGAGATCGTCGACCGGCCGGGCGCGCCGCCGCTCGCCGTGCCGCGGGGCGAGGTTGCGTTCGCGGCGGTCGATTTTCGCTACGACCCGCGCCGGCCGATCCTCCGCGCGGTCGATTTCCGCGTCGCGCCGGGCGAGACCGTCGCCATCGTCGGGCCGAGCGGCGCCGGCAAATCGACGATCGCGCGGCTGTTGTTCCGCTTCTACGACCTCGATGCCGGCGCCATCGAGATCGACGGCGAGGATATCCGGTCGGTGACGCAGGAAAGCCTGCGGCGGTCGATCGGTGTGGTCCCGCAGGATACCGTGCTGTTCAACGATACGATCCTCTACAACATCGCCTATGGGCGACCCGGCGCGAGCCGCGGGGAGATCGAGGCTGCGGCCCGGCTCGCCCGCATCCACGATTTCGTCGCGGCGCTGCCCGACGGCTACGAGACGCTGGTCGGCGAGCGCGGGCTCAAGCTGTCGGGCGGCGAGAAGCAGCGCGTCGCCATCGCCCGGGTCATCCTCAAGGACCCGCGCATCCTCGTGTTCGACGAGGCGACCTCGGCTCTCGACACCAAGACCGAGCGCGAAATCCAGCAGAGCCTCGCCGAGGTCGCGGCCAACCGCACCACCCTCGTCATCGCGCACCGGCTCTCGACCGTCGTCGACGCGCACGAAATCCTGGTGCTCGACCACGGCCGCATCGTCGAGCGCGGCACCCACCGCGCGCTGATCGCGGCGGACGGGGTCTACGCGGCGATGTGGATGCGGCAGCAGGAAGCGGCGCGGCGCGAGGCCGCGCTGGCGGCGGAGTGAGGCGGCGCTGAGCGTCGTCGCCGACCTCGTCGCCGCGCTCAAAAGGGGCGACCGGCGCGCCTTGGCGCGCGCGGTGACCCTTGTCGAATCGACCCGGCCCGACCATCGCGCCGAGGCCGAGACGCTGCTCGACGCGATCCTGCCGGCGACCGGCGGGGCGACGCGGATCGGCATCTCCGGCCCGCCTGGCGCCGGCAAATCGACCTTTATCGAGCGCTTCGGGCTCGACGGCGTCGCCCGCGGCCGGCGGCTCGCGGTGCTGGCGGTCGATCCGGGTTCGAAGCGCGGCGGCGGCGCCATCCTCGGCGACAAGACGCGCATGGGCGAGCTGTCGCGCCACCCCGCCGCCTATATCCGCCCGTCCTCGGCGGGGACGCAAATCGGCGGTGTCGCGCGCCGCACCCGCGAGGCGATCCTCGTCTGCGAGGCGGCCGGGTTCGACACGGTCATCGTCGAGACGGTCGGCACCGGCCAGTCCGAGACCAGGGTCGCCGAGTTGACCGATATGTTCGTCCTGATCCTGCCGCCAACCGCGGGCGACGAGCTGCAGGGGATCAAGCGCGGCATTATCGAGCTCGCCGATCTGATCCTGATCAACAAGGCCGACGGCGCGCTCGCCCCGCATGCCCGCGAGACCGCCGCCGAATACGCCAGCGCGATGCGCTTGGTGCGGCCCGAAGTGCAGGTGCGCGCGGTCTCCGCCCTCGAAGGCGTCGGGGTCGCGGAGCTGTGGGAGGTGGTGGCGGGCTTTCGTGCCGCGCTGGAATCCGTCGGGGACTGGGCCGAACGCCGCGCGGAGCAGGCCCGCGCCGCGTTGTGGGCCGAGCTCGGCGAGGGCCTCATCGACCGGTTCCGCGCGGCCCCGGCTATCGCTCGGCGTATCGGCGATATCGAACGCGAGGTCTCGCGCGGCGCGCGCAGCCCGGAAGCGGCCGCCCGCGAGCTCCTGGAAGTGTTTACCAATCCGCCTTCGGATAGAGTCCCGTCCGCCGCGCCTTCTCGACGACGAGCGCGGTGACCGCGTCGACATGCGGGGTCGGGACTTGGGCGGCGCGGCCGAAGGCTTGTACCGCGGTCAGGATGCCGTCGATCTCGGGCGGCCGGTTGCGCTCGAAATCCTGCAGCATCGACGACTTGTGCGTCGACATCGGCCGCGGCCCGTAGGCGCGCTCGAAATCGAGGTCGAGGGCGACGCCGTGTGCGGCGGCGACGGCGAGCCCCTCGCGCATCAGGTTTCGGCTCAGCGACAGCAGCTCGGGATGGCGGCCGATCACCCCGATCGCCTCTCCGGTCATCGCGCAGATCGGGCTGGTGCTGAGGTTGCGCACCAGCTTGTCCCAGATTTCGTGGCGAATCGCCGGGCTCAGCGGCGCCGGGATGCCGGCGCGTTCGAGCGCGCCGGAGATCGTCTTGAGCCGGGTCGAGATCGTGCCGTCCGGCTCGCCGAGGGTGAACTTGTTCTTGGTGCCCGGCGAGTTGCGGATGACGCCCGGCTCGATCACCTCGTTGGCCGAGTTGATCATGCAGCCGACGACCCGCTCGAGCCCGACCGCGCGCGCCAGCCCGCCGCCGGGGTCGAGGCGCGACAGATCGGGGGCCGGCGCCGCGCTCTCGGCGCGGTAGAGATACCAGAACGGGATGCCGTTCATCGCGAAGATCACGGTCGTCTCGGGGCCGACAAGCGCGCCAATCTCGGCCGCCGCCTCGGGCAGCACCGAGGATTTGAGGGTGACGATCACGACATCTTGATGGCCCAGCTCGGCCGGGTTGTCGGTCGCGCGGACTTTCGCCGAATAGCTCTGCTCGCCGATATGCAGCGTCAGGCCGCGGCGGCGGATCGCCTCGAGCTGGGCGCCGCGCGCGACCGCCGCGACCTCGATCCCGGCGGCGTGACCCTCGGCGCCGAGCCGCGCCGCGATATGGCCGCCGACAGCGCCGGCGCCAAAGACTACGATCCTCATGGAAGCTCCCCGCTGGATCCTGCCGCGATGTTAAGCCTTCGCCACCTCTCTGTCGCCGCTGCGCTGCTGCTGCTGACGGCGCTGCCCGCCGCCGGGTTCAGCCTGTTCGGGCACAGCGTCGATGTGCAGTTCGCCACGCCGGACGGCAAGCCGATGGCCGATGCCGAGGTCAAAGTCTTTGCTCCCGGCGAGGCCGGCAAGGTCGCGCTGACCGGGCGTACCGACAAGGACGGCAAGTTCAGCTTCGAGGCCGACCGCGAGGGGCTGTGGACCGCCGAGGCGCGCGACGCCACCGAAATCGCCCGCGCCACCGTGCGCGTCGGCGGCGGCGAGACGGGGGGCTCCGGCGCGGCGCAATCGCCGTATCTGATCCTGGGGCTGCTCGCCCTGCTGCTGGTCATCGCGGTGTGGTACCGCTACCTGCGCGCCCGAGTCCGTCGCAGCCCTCCGCGGCGTTAGCTAGCGCTGCTGCTGCTGGTCTTTCTTGTCCTTCTCGTCCTTCTTCGGCG